>NZ_JBHTJA010000022.1:0-78673 GCF_042675525.1 Actinomadura sediminis | reverse complement strand
CGGCCGGCTCGGCGGCGGCCGCGGCCGGGGCGGCCGGGCGCGCCCGAGGGCCCCGGCGGGCGCCCGCCGGGGCCGGGGAGGGGGGACCTGGCGGTCCCGCGGATCAGGGCTGGGCGAAGGTGTAGGACGCGGTGATCGTGGCGGAGGACGGGCAGAAGAAGCCGCTCGTCCGGTTGACGGTCTGCTCGGTGAACGCGGCGGTGACGGGGAAGGTCTCGCCGCCGGAGTAGGAACCGCTGATGTTCCCGCCGAACGTGCAGCCGATGGCGCTCATCTTGAAGCCGTTGAAGGACGCGACGCCGTTGCTGAGGCTGCCGCTCCAGGGCAGCCCGACCGGGGTGACGGTGACGCCGCAGCCCGAGACGGACGCGTTGGTGACGGTGAGCGTGCCGTCCGCGGCGACGGACCCGCTGAGCGTGGAGTCGGTGCACGTCGCGGCGATGCCCGCGTCGATGACCATGTCACCGTCGAGGGTGGCGGTGAAGCTGCCGGCCGGCCAGGCCAGCGCGGGGGTGGCGGTCATGGCGACGGTGAGTGCGGCCGCCGCGGTCGTCGAGAGGAACGCGGCCTTCTTGCTGATGCGGGACAAGGGGGTCCTCATTTCGGGGACGTGGGCGTCGCGCCTGCACCCGGAGGAAGGGGGTGGGAGTCCCGCGGTCCGGCCTCACCCGTCCGTGGCCGGGGGATCGGGGAAGGTGCGTACCGGGGACGGCCGGCCGGAGGACGTCTCGTCTCCATCGACCCGAGTCTCCGACCGTCTAGCTAGAACGCGTTCTATTCACACCATAGGCAAGGGGCGGGGGGCGGTCAACGCCCTAAAGGTGACTACATCGACGGCTTCTTTTGGCATCTATGTAAGTCGCGTTACATGGTGTTGCAGTGAGGGAAGTGGCTCACATTGCAGAAATGAAAGGTGTGGCGTATTCGGATTCATTGTTGATCGTCGCCATTGCGGAGAACGGTGATCCGTGCGTCTCACGAGAACCTGTTCCAACATGACTCGGCCCCGGGAGGGCGTCCCGGGGCCGAGTCGTGCGGGAGTCGTCAGGTCTTGATCGCGTCGGACGGCTCCTCCTGCGGCCCGTGCTTGAAGTAGCTGCGGGTCTCCCGCCAGACGAGCGGGCTCAGGATGAGCAGGCCCACGAGGTTCGGCAGCGCCATCAGCCCGTTCATCACGTCGGAGAAGTTCCACACCACGGTGATCGTGGACACCGAGCCCACGTAGATCATCCCGATGAAGAACAGCCGGTAGGGGAGCACGGCCTTGCGGCCGAACAGGTACTCCATGCAGCGCTCGCCGTAGTACGACCAGCCGAGCAGGGTGGAGAACGCGAAGAACAGCACGCCGAACGTGACGATGATGCTGCCCCAGTCGCCCGGCAGCCCCTCGTCGAAGGCGAGGGCGGTGAAGGTGGCCGCCTCGTCCTCGCCGCCGCTCTTCCAGGCGTCCGTCACGATGATGGCGAGGGCGGTGAAGCTGACGACGACGAGGGTGTCGATGAAGGTCTGGGTCATCGACACGAGGGCCTGCCGCACCGGGTGCGTGGTCTTGGCGGCCGCCGCGGCGATGCCGCCGGTGCCGAGCCCGGACTCGTTGGAGAAGATGCCGCGCGCGACACCGTACCGGATGGCCGCGGCGACGCCCGCGCCGACGAAGCCGCCGGTGGCGGACGTGCCCGTGAAGGCGTCGGTGAAGATGAGGCCGACCGCGCCGGGCAGCTCGCCGATGTTGAACGCCAGGACGCCGAGCGCGCCCAGGATGTAGAAGACGATCATGATCGGCACGAAGAGGGCGGTGATCCGGCCGATGGCCTTGATGCCGCCGAGGATGACCAGGGCGGCCAGGACCGTGATGATCAGGCCGGTGACCCAGGTGTGCACGCCCCACTCGGACTCGACGTTGCTGGTCACGGTGTTGGCCTGGACCATGTTGCCGATGCCGAAGGACGCGAGGACGCCCGCGATGGCGAAGAACCCGCCCAGGAACCAGCCGAGGCGGCCCTTGATCCCCTCGCGGAGGTAGTGCATGGGGCCGCCGCTCTGCTCCCCGGCGGCGTCCTTGCGCCGGAACCGCACCCCGAGGAACGCCTCGCTGTACTTGGTCGCCATGCCGACGAGGCCGGTGCACCACATCCAGAACACCGCGCCCGGCCCGCCGAGGGCGATGGCGGTCGCGACGCCGGCGATGTTGCCGACGCCGACGGTGGCGGCCAGCGCCGTGGTCAGCGCCTGGTAGTGGGCGATGTCGCCCTCGCTGTCGGCGCCGTCGCTCCGTTTGATGAACGCGAGCCAGAAGGCGAGCTTGAAGTGGCGGAACTGCACGCCGCGCAGCAGGATCGTGAGATAGAGGCCGGTCAGCAGAAGCAGGGGAATGAGCAGCCAAGGGCCCCAGACGAAGCCGCTCACGTCGGACAGGAAGGTTTCCAACGACTCCATCGAACCACCGCGCTAACTGAGACGTACGTTACTGCTGGGAACGTATCCCGCATTCGTGGCTTTGTGAAGATCAGCGGCGTGTCGCCGGCGGGCGGCGGACGGCGCACCGTGCGCAGCCGGCGGGCGCAGCTCGTCCGGTGCTTCGCCCACGGTCACGGGCCTCTTTCGGCCGCCGCGCAGGGCCGGACGTCCGCAACGCGGCGGCCCGCGGTGATGTGCCGTGGCGCGCAGGTTATGGGACCGGGGCCGGGGAGTACCGTACGGGCGTCCGGCCCGGACGGACGACGAGTTCGGTGCCGGGCTCGCCGTCGCGGAGCGTCTCCACGATCGCGGCGGCGACCTCGTCGGCGGTGAGCATCGGGACGCCCGCCGCCCGGAAGCGGTCGCGTCCGCCCTCGATGAGCGGGGTGTCGACGAGCCCGGGGCAGACGGCGCCGAGCCGGATGCCCTCCCGCGCCAGCGGGCCGGACAGGGCGCGCACCAGGCCGATGACCGCGTGCTTCGTCATCGTGTAGATCGGGTCCTGCTCGACGCCGTGCAGCGCGGCGAGCGACGCGGTCACGACGATCGAGCCGCCGCCGCGCCGCCGCAGCGCCGGCAGCGCGGCCCGCAGCCCGTAGGTGACCGAGTGCTGGTTCACCCCGACGACCGCCCGGTAGCGGTCGAGGTCGAGCGTGGCCGGGTCCTTGTCGGCGCAGTTCGTCCCGGCGTTGAGGACGACCAGGCCGAGCCCGTCCCCCGCGTCCGCGGCGGCCCGCACCGACAGGTCGGGGTCGGTCAGGTCGCCCACCAGGGCGGTGCCGCCGATCGACGCGGCGACGTCCGCCACCTTCGGGTCGCGGTCCACGAGCACGCAGCGGGCACCGGACGCCGCCAGCAGCCGGGCCGTCGCCGCGCCGATGCCGCCCGCCGCCCCGGTGATGATCGCGGTTTCGCTCATGCCGGGCAGGGTACCCGCGAAGACCGGCCCGGCCGGGGGCGAGCGCGGGGCCGGGGCCCGGGCGCGTCCGGGCACGTCAGGCGGGGTGAGATCAACGTTTTCTCCCTTATCGATTCCTACTCTTGACTGGTTCAAGAAACTGGGACAGTCTTTCCGACGTGGCGACGGCCTTGGACTTCCAGCGGATGCTGCGCGGGGCCGCTCTGCGCGTGACCCGTCCCCGGACGGCCGTGCTGAGCGCGGTGCTGGCGCACCCGCACGCGGACACGGACACGATCATCGGTGCCGTGCGCAGCAGCCTTCCCAAGGTCTCCCACCAGGCCGTGTACGACTCGTTGCACACGCTGACCGCCGCGGGGCTCGTCCGGCGCATCCAGCCGTCCGGGTCCGTGGCGCGCTACGAGTTGCGGGTCGGCGACAACCACCACCACCTCGTGTGCCGGGCCTGCGGCGCCATCGCCGACGTCGACTGCGCGGTCGGCGACGCGCCGTGCCTGACCGCGTCGGACGATCGCGGCTACGCGGTCGACGAGGCCGAGGTCGTCTACTGGGGGCTGTGTCCCGACTGCTCCACCGCCGAGAGTTCCTGATCCCCACCCCCGCTCAGCACCGGAAGGAATCGCATGGCCGACAACGTTCACGACACCGACAAGGCGGGCGAGGGCGGCTGCCCCGTCGCGCGGACCCGCGCCCCGCACCCGACGCAGGGCGGCGGCAACCGCGGCTGGTGGCCCGACCGGCTCAACCTGAAGATGCTCGCCAAGAACCCCCCCGTGGCGAACCCGCTGGGCGAGGACTTCAACTACGCCGAGGCGTTCAACAGCCTCGACCTGCCCGCCGTGAAGGAGGACATCGCGCGCGTCCTCACGGACTCGCAGGACTGGTGGCCGGCCGACTTCGGGCACTACGGGCCGCTGATCATCCGGATGGCGTGGCACAGCGCGGGCACCTACCGCGTCAGCGACGGCCGGGGCGGCGCCGGCGCGGGCCAGCAGCGGTTCGCGCCGCTGAACAGCTGGCCGGACAACGCGAGCCTCGACAAGGCCCGCCGCGTCCTGTGGCCGGTGAAGCAGAAGTACGGCCGGAAGATCTCCTGGGCCGACCTGATGATCCTGGCCGGCAACGTCGCCCTCGAGACGATGGGCCTCAAGACGTACGGCTTCGGCGGGGGCCGCGAGGACGCCTGGGAGGCCGAGGAGGACGTCTTCTGGGGCCCGGAGACCGTCTGGCTCGACGACGAGCGCTACAGCGGAGACCGCGACCTGGAGAAGCCCCTGGCCGCGGTGCAGATGGGCCTCATCTACGTCAACCCGGAGGGCCCCAACGGCAACCCCGACCCGGTCGCCGCGGCCCGCGACATCCGCGAGACGTTCGGCCGCATGGGCATGAATGACGAGGAGACCGTCGCGCTGATCGCCGGCGGCCACACCTTCGGCAAGACGCACGGCGCGGCCCCGGGGGACGAGCACATCGGCCCCGAGCCCGAGGGCGCCCCGCTGGAGGACCAGGGCCTCGGCTGGAAGAGCACGCACGGCACCGGCAAGGGCCGCGACTCCCACACCAGCGGCCTCGAGGTCACCTGGACGCCCACCCCGACCAAGTGGGACAACACCTTCTGGGAGGTCCTGTTCGGCTACGAGTGGGAGCTGACGAAGAGCCCGGCGGGGGCGAACCAGTGGCGGCCGAAGGACGGCGCGGGCGCCAACACGGTGCCCGACCCGGAGGACGGCACGCTGAACCGCCAGCCGATGATGCTGACGACCGACCTGTCGCTGCGCTTCGACCCGATCTACGAGCCGATCTCGCGGCGCTTCAAGGACAACCCGGACGAGTTCGCGGACGCCTTCGCCCGCGCCTGGTTCAAGCTGACGCACCGCGACATGGGGCCGGTCGTCCGCTACCTCGGCCCCGAGGTGCCGACCGAGGAGCTCGTCTGGCAGGACCCGGTCCCGGCGGTGGACCACGAGCTCGTCGGCCCCGAGGACGTCGCCGCCCTCAAGGCCCGGGTGCTCGACTCGGGCCTGTCGGTCTCGGAGCTGGTCTCCACCGCGTGGGCGTCGGCGGCGTCGTTCCGCGGCACCGACAAGCGCGGCGGCGCCAACGGCGCCCGCATCCGGCTCGAGCCGCAGCGGAACTGGGAGGTCAACGACCCCGAGCGGCTCGCGACCGTCCTGCGCAGGCTGGAGGAGGTCCAGGAGGCGTTCAACGCCGAGCAGACGGGCGGCAAGCGGATCTCGCTCGCCGACCTCATCGTGCTCGGCGGGTGCGCCGCCGTCGAGAAGGCCGCGAAGGACGCCGGCCACGACATCGAGGTGCCGTTCACCCCGGGCCGCACGGACGCGTCGCAGGAACAGACCGACGTGGAGTCGTTCGAGGTGATGGAGCCCATGCACGACGGGTTCCGCAACTTCCTCAAGAAGGGCCACGAGCTGCCGGGCGAGTTCCTGCTGATCGACCGGGCGAACCTGCTGACCCTGAGCGCCCCCGAGATGACCGTCCTCCTCGGCGGCCTGCGCGTCCTCGAGGCGAACCACGGTCAGACGTCCCTGGGCGTCCTCACCGACACCCCCGGGAAGCTGACCAACGACTTCTTCGTCAACCTGCTCGACATGGGCACGGTGTGGAAGCCGGTGGACGAGAACTCGGAGACCTTCGAGGGCCGCGACGCGTCCGGCGAGGTGCGCTGGACGGGCAGCCGCGCCGACCTCGTGTTCGGCTCGAACTCCGAACTCCGCGCGGTCGCGGAGGTCTACGCCAGCGACGACGCGAAGGAGAAGTTCGTCCAGGACTTCGTCGCCGCGTGGGACAAGGTCATGAACCTCGACCGGTACGACCTGGCCGCGCTCGCCTGACCGACCGTTCCGGGCCGGCCCGCGCGGGCCGGCCCGGCCGTCAGGCGGCCCGGCACCTGGGGCACAGCCCCCAGAACGTCACGTCGGCCTCGTCGACCAGGTATCCCGAGTCGTCGACCGGGTCCAGGCACGGCGGGTGCCCGACGGCGCAGTCGACGTCCTTGACCGCGCCGCACCGGCGGCACACCAGGTGGTGGTGGTTGTCGCCGACGCGCCCCTCGAACCGCGCCGGGCTCCCGGCGGGCTCGATGCGCCGCACGAGACCCGCCGCGGTCAGCGCGTGCAGGGCCTCGTACACCGCCTGCAGGCTGATGTGGCCCACACGGTCGCGGACCCCCGACGCGATCGCCTCGACACCGAGGTGGTCGCCGGCCCGGACGGTCTCGAGCAGCGCCACGCGCGCCGCCGTCACCCGCAGGCCGGCACCGCGCAGCTCCTGGGCGGCGTTCGGGGTCTGGGATGCGGTCATGGCGCCAACCTAACTTCACAAATGCGAACGGTTCAAGACAACGAATGATGCGGGCCGGGCACGGCCAGCAGCAAACTACCCGCTCGCGTCAACCGCCGAGGACGCCCTACCGGGGGTGCGGCCCGCGCGCCTCGTACCGCTTCGGCAGCCTGAACCCGCGGTCGTCCATCACCGCGCGGAGCAGGTCGGGCCGGTCGGTGATGATCCCGTCCACGCCGTCGTCGATCAGCTTGTCCATCGTGGCCGGGTCGTTGACCGTCCAGGGCACCACCTTCAACCCCAGCCGGTGCGCCCGCCGCACCATGTCCGCGGTGACGTAGGGCCGGTAGCCGGGGTCGGTGACCTTGCCGTTCTGCGGGAAGCCGTGCACCGGCGAGAACGCGGACGCGCCGAACGACTTCACCGCCTTCAGCGGGTCGCCGCCGAAGTCGTCGATGTCGATGCCGCCGAGCCACGGCGACCGTCCCGGCCGCCCGGTCTGCAGGAAGTCGTAGTTGGTGAGCGCCACCAGCTCCAGCCGCGGCTCCACCTCCCGCATCCGCATCAGCGCGCCCCAGTCGAAGCTCTGGATCGTCACCTGCCGCAGCATCCGCGCCCTGCGCACCTCGTGCGCCGTGATCCGGACGAACTGCTCGCGCGGCGCCGTCTCGTGCGGCGCCCCCGCCTCGACCTTCGTCTCGATGTTGAGCTTCACCCCGTAGGCCCGGTACCGGTGCACGAGGTCGAACACCTCGCTCAGCAGCGGCATCCGCGCCCCCGGAACGGGCCGCTGGCCGGGGTGCTCCGGCAGCGTCAGCGACCCGCAGTCCAGCGTCCGCACCTGCCGCAGCGTCAGGTCCTTGACGTACTTGCCGACGTACGGGTACTCGGGGTCGCCGGGGAACGCGGGGCCGGTGTCCCGGCACTTGTGCGCGGCGACCCGCCGGTCGTGGGTGACGACCGCGCGCCGGTCCGCGGTGATCTGCACGTCCAGTTCCAGCGTGCTCACGCCGAGCTCCAGCGCGTTCGCGAACGCCGCCGTCGTGCTCTCCGCCACGAGCCCGAGGCCGCCCCGGTGCGCCTGCAGGTCGAACCTCGTCCCGCGCCGTTCCCCGGCCTCGGCCGGGACCGCGATACCGCCCGCGAGCACGGCCGCCGCGCATCCCGCCGCGGCCTTCCGCCACATCCTCATCTGCGCTCCTCCTTCCGCCCCGGCACCGCGCCGAGGCGGCCACCACCCTCGACGCCGGCCGCAGCGCCCGCCCGTGCACCGGGTGACGCCCGCGTGATCACCGCCTGAACAGCCGCCCACCTCGAGCGCCGTGCGCGGCCCGCGGCGGCGACCGGCACAATGTGCGGGGTGTCCTGCTCGTGCCGCGGCGCCGCCCACCGGCGCCGACCGGGGTGAAAGGGCGCAGGAAGCCACTCGTCGTCACCGTGGGCGTGAACATGAACTTTGAGACGCATGAACTCTGAGACGCAAGGAGCTCCGGCCGTGCCCGGGAGGCTCCTGAACATCCGCTCCCGGCTCCCCAAGACGCCGGATCGGCCTCCGGCGTCCGTCTTCGTCCTCGGCACCCTGTTCTCGGGGTCGACGCTGATCGGACGCGACGTGACGACCCGGATCAAGAAGGCCCACTACGTGGGCGAGCTGAACAACTTCACCCAGCTCCCCGGGTTCAGCCATCAGGACGCCGGGACGATCTGCGGCCCCTGCTCCCTGCTCGGCCGGGAGTGCGGCCACTTCACCGACGCGCTCCGCGAGCGGGTGACCTACGACGACATCCTCGGCATGCACGAGGAGTTCGCGCGGTCGCTGGGCGCCTCGGCGATCCTCGACGGCAGCAAGTACGTCGCCTGGCTCCGGCGGGCCGTCGAGCAGAAGCGGGCCGACCCGGCGACCCGGAACCCGATCAGCGTGATCCTCACCGCGCGGAACCCGATCGCCTTCGCGATCAGCCACCGCAACCGGACGGGCGAACCGCTGTGGCAGGGGGCGGGCATCTGGCGGAACACCTACGTCGACGCGCTCCGGACGGTGAACACGCACGGGCTCCCGCACATGGTGGTGCGCTACGAGGGCTACATGGCGCGCCCGGAACGCCACCTCGAACGCCTGGCCGCCTTCCTCCACCTGCCGCTGCGGGACAAGCCGGACAACAGCCGGATCCACGACGCCGGGGGCAACTGGAGCTCCTTCGTGCCGTACGTCGGCAAGGAGCAGCTCGACGAGCACATCGGACGGCTCGACGGGCCCGCGCGGGCCGAGGCGGAGAAGTTCGTGGAGAAGGCGCGGCCCTACTGGAACAACGAGAAGCCCAAGGCGGACACCCGCTGGCACCGCAGCCTCAGCACCGGTGAGGCCAACGCCATCGTGAGCACCCCCGGGCTGGCCGACGTCGCGAGCATCGTCGGCTACAACCTCGCCGAGCTGGTCCACCGGGCCGTCGAGCCGAACCGGCCTCCGGGGAACCGCGGCGGCGGCCCCGCCGAGGGCGCACGGCCCGCCCCGGGGTGACCGGGGCGGGCCGCGCGGCCCTCCGCGTCCGGGACGTCCGGGTCACTCCGGCAGGACCGTGATCTGCGGGACGCCCGTGCGGGGATGCTCGGTGACCTCGGCGTCGACGCGGTACACGGCGGCGAGCAGGTCCGGGGTGAGCACCTCGGCGGGCGTCCCCGCGGCGACCGTCCGGCCGCCGTCCAGCACGTGCACGCGGTCACAGTACGCCGCGGCGAGGTTGAGGTCGTGCAGCGCGATGACGGCGGTGGCGCCGAGGCGGCGGACGAGCCGGAGCGCGTCGATCTGGTGCCGCAGGTCGAGGTGGTTGGTCGGCTCGTCCAGCACCAGGGTCCCGGTGCGCTGCGCGAGCGCGCGGGCGATGAGGACGCGCTGCTTCTCGCCGCCCGACAGCCGGTCGAACGGCGCGTCCGCCAGGTCCGCGGCCTCCAGCTCGGCGAGCGCGGCGAGGACGATCTCGCGGTCGGCGGCGTCGTCGCCCTGGAACGCGCGCTTGTACGGGGTGCGGCCCATGGCGACGACGTCGTACGCGGTCAGCTCGAAGTCCCCCGGGGCCTCCTGCAGGACGGCCGCGAGCCGCCGCGCGAGCCGCCGCCCGGGGACCCGCCGCACGTCGTCGCCGTCCAGCAGGACCCGTCCGGATGCCGGGCGCAGCGCACGGTAGAACGTGCGCAGCAGCGTCGACTTGCCCGCGCCGTTCGGCCCGATGAGACCGACGACCTGGGACGGCGCCGCGACCAGGGACACGCGGTCGACCAGCGTCCGGCCGCCGAGCACGACCGACACCGCCTCGGCCTCGAGCGTCCCGGGCGCGCCCCTCGCGGTCACCGGGCCGCCTTCCGCCGCATCAGGTACAGGAACACCGGGCCGCCGACGAGGGCGGTGAGGATGCCGACGGGGATCTCCTCCGGGCTGACCAGGGTCCGCGCGGCCAGGTCGGCGGCGATCAGGAAGGACGCGCCGAGCAGCGCGACGACCGGGAGCGCGCGGCGGTGGTCGGCGCCGACCAGCAGCCGGACCGCGTGCGGCATGATCAGCCCGACGAACCCGATCGCGCCGCTGACCGCGACGATCGTCCCGATCATCAGTGCGACCAGCACGAACAGCGCGGCGCGGAACCGGTGCACGTCCATGCCGAGCGCCGTCGCGGCCTCCTCCCCGGCCAGCAGCAGGTTCAGCGGGCGGGACAGCCCGAGCAGGATCGCGGTCCCGGCCAGCACGGCGGCCGCCGGGATCCACAGCACCGTCCAGGTGGTGCCGCCCAGCCCCCCGAGCATCCAGCGCAGCGCCGACTCGGCGCCGTGCGGGTCGTCCGAGGTGATGACGAGGTAACTCGCGACGGCCGACAGCACCTCGGCCGTCGCGACGCCCGCGAGGACGAGCCGCACGGTCGTCATCCGGCCGCCCGAGCGGGCGAGCGCGTACACCAGGACGAGGGCGAGGAGGGCGCCGCCGAACGCGGCCAGCGGCAGCGTGAACATCCCGAACCAGGACACGTGGAACACCACGACCAGCACCGCCCCGACCGACGCGCCGGACGACACCCCGAGCAGCATCGGGTCGGCGAGCGGGTTCCGGACGATCGCCTGCAGCGCCATGCCGCACACCGACAGGCCCGCGCCGACGACCCCGCACAGGACGACCCGCGGGAGCCGCACGTCGAGCACGATCGTCTCGCGGGCGGGCGTCCAGTCCGCGGCCGCCAGCGCGGGGTGGAGCCGGTGCAGGAGGACGCCCCACACGTCGCCGGGCGGGATGCCGACGGACCCGACGGCGACCCCGGCCGTCGCGGTCCCGAGCAGCAGCGCCCCGAGCAGGCCCAGGACGAGCGGGTACGGCGCGCGCACGCGGGGGAGCGCGGCCCGTCCCGCGTGTCCGGTCACGCGAAGCGGTCCGGGTGCAGCTGGCGGGCCAGCGTCTCCACCGCGTCCGCCACCCGCACCCCCGTGACCGTCGACGACAGCGGCAGCACCGCGAACCGCTCGTTCCTGATCGCGGGCACGTCCCGCAGAGCGGGGTTGTCCAGCAGGAACCTCTTCTTCTCCCGGACCGGCCGGTCGCCGTAGTCGTAGATGACGATCACTTCGGGCGCGCGTTCGGCGAACTGCTCGAACGAGACGTCCCCGTAGGCGTCGTCGAGGTCGGCGAACAGGTTGGCGCCGCCCGCGAGCCGGATGATCTCGTTGCCGATCCCGGCGCCGCCCGAGGTGAGGACGGTCCGGTCGCCGCTGTCGTACACGGCGACCTTCAGCGGGTCGGCGCCCGCCAGGGCGTCCGCGGTCCGCCGCAGCACGGCGCGCATCGACGCGATCCGCTCCTCGGCGCGGGCGGGCACCCCGAAGATCTTCGCGACGGTGCGGATCTCCTCCTCGACCGTCGCCATCGTCACCGGACCGTCCGGGCACTCCTCGATGTTGAGGTGCGTGCCGATGCCGGCGTTCCGCAGGGCCGCGCGGCTCCGCCCGTCGTTCTCGGCGAACGCGCTGGCCCAGCCGCCGTACACGAAGTCGGGCTCGGCCGCCAGCAGGACCTCGAACGACGGGTACTCGTCGGCGAGCACCTCGATCCCGCCGTACGCCTCCGCGAACTCCGGCAGGACGGCGTCGTCGGGGAACGCGGTGCCGACCATCGACCGTTCGAGGCCGAGCGCGAGCATCACCTCGGTCGCGTGCTGGTTCAGCGATACGGCGCGCCGCGGCGGGCGCTCGTAGGTGGTCGTGACGCCGCAGTTCTCGATCGTCACCGGGAAGCCGGGCGGGACGGGCCCGTCCGGTCCGTCCGCGGACGGGCCGGACCCGCCGCAGCCCGACACCAAGAGCAGCAACGCGAGCACGAACGCGGGCGCGCGTCCGCCGCGACCCCGGACCACCGGGATTCCCACGGGCATGTCAGCCTCTCCTCTCTGGGGAGATCCGCCCCAGTTCCCATGAGGAGGCGACCGCGTGAGTCTCCTGGCTCTCGGGTCGTCGCTCGCCCCGGCCTTCCCGCCCCCGGAGGGGCAGTGGCGTGTTCGGGGTCCGCTCGCCGATCACAGTGGCGGGACCGCGCCGGATTCACACCGGCTTCCTCGTTCCGCCGTCGCCTACGCGGGCCATTGTGGCACAGCAGGCAACCGCCGCCTTCATGACGAACGTCGCAGAACGTGCATTTGCGGGTGCGGCTGCATCGCGCGGGCGGCGGCGACGGGGTGCGGCGGTCCTCCGGTGGCGGCCCGATGAGTTCGGGCTCCCCGCCCGGTCGGACCTCTCGACCATGACGAAAGGAAGAACCGTGGCAAAGCTCCTGTACTCGGCGACGATGTCGCTCGACGGCTTCATCGCGGCACCGGGCGGGGACATGTCCTGGCTGACGGAGCACCTGGCCGACCCCGACCCGGCGGCCGAAGGGCTCGTCGACCGGATCGGCGCCATCATCGCCGGCAACGGCACCTTCGGCGGCGGCGACCCGAACGAGGGCACCGACAAGGAGGGCGCGTTCGGCGGGCAGTACGACGGGCCGATGTTCGTCCTGACGCACCGGCCCCCGGCCGAGCCGGTCCCGGGGATCACCTTCGTCGGCGACCTCCGCACCGCCGTCGCCGAGGCCCGGGCCGCCGCCGGCGACCGCTACGTCAACATCCTGGGCGCGAACGTCGCCCGCCAGTGCATCGAGGCCGGGATCCTCGACGAGGTGCTCGTCTTCGTCGCCCCCGTGCTCCTCGGGGACGGCGTGCGCCTCTTCGACAGCCCCGGCGGCACGCGCGTCCGGCTGGAACAGCTCGAGGACGAGCCCGCGCACTGGTACCGCGTCGTGTACCCCTGACGCCGGCCGACTCCCGGTAGAGATCGGTGCCGTCATCGTCGTGGACGAAAGGAGTCCCGGGGCGGTCATCGGGGGGTGCCGGTGGAAGCCGATCGCGAACCCGCGGTCGTACCCGAGGACGTCCGGCGGCTCGGCGTGCGTCACGGGGCCGAGGTAGCGCTCGGCACGCTCGAACAGACCGTCGCAGGGTGACGTCACCCCGAACCCTAGGGGCCTTTCGCGTTCCTTTATGTGCGCCTCAGTAGTAAGAGGGAGACTCACACGGGAGGACACGCATGATCGTCGGTTTCCTCATGTCGCACGGGATGCTCGCGCACCATGGGGGCGGCGGCAGCTACGACGCGAGCCGGCCGCTCTACCTGCGCGGGCGGGTGATCCAGGCGCGGTACGGGTTCCCCCACGCGCGGCTGCGGATCGAGGTTCCGGCGGACCTGGCCGTCCCGTCCCGGCTGCCCGGCGCCGAGCGGCTGCGCGGGCACGACGCGTGGAGCGGCCCGCCCGTCCCGGAGGGCGCGGGGCAGGTCCGCGAGCTGCTCCTGCCGCCCGACATCACCGGCACGCTGAACGACCTGTCCGGACGCCCGAACACCGGGGACGAGGTCGCGGCGATCGTCTACCGCCGGTGCGACGCCGAGGGCGACGAGTACGCGGGCGAACTGCGCGTCCAGATGATCTACACGGGCACGGGGGCCCACCGGTACCGGGGGTCGATCACCCGCATCGTGGACCGCTGCCTCGACGCCGCACGCTCCCGCTCGTCCGCGCCGGGCGCCCGGAGCACGCCGGGGCGGGCGGGCGGCCCGGCGGCGACCGGCGCGGACGACCCGCCGGTGTTCCTGCTGGGCGGGGGCGCGCTGGTGGCGGCGGGCCTGGTCGCGGGCCTGATCCGGCTCCGCACCCGCCGGGCGGGCCGATGACCCTGGACGGCGTCCTCACCTGGCTGGAGGCCACCGCCCCGGCCGCCGCCGTCCGGGACGGCCGGTGGACGTACGCGCTGACCGCGTCGGCCCACCTCGTCGGCATCGCCGCGATGTTCGGCGCCATCGCGATCTTCGATCTGCGGCTGCTGGGCGTTTCCCGGCGGCTCCCGGTCGCTGCCCTGGCCCGGCACACCCTCCCGTGGTCCCGCGCGGGGTTCGCCGTGGCCGCCGCCACCGGGCTCCTGCTGTTCTCGGCGAACGCCACGCTGGTCGCGCACAACACCGCGTTCCAGGTGAAGGTCCTGCTCATCGGCGCCGCGGGCCTGAACATCCTGCTCTTCCACACGGGCGTCTTCCGCACCGTCCGCGACTGGGACGACGGCGTCCGGCCCCCGCCGTCCGCCCGCGCCGCCGCCCTCGTCTCCCTCACCACCTGGCCGCTCGTGATCGTGTGCGGCCGCCTGATCGCCTACACCTGACCGCGGCCGCGCGGCGGAACCCCTCGTCGGCCAGGTGCCACCGCAGCCAGGCGGTGATGACGTGCTGCCCGTTGCGGGTGGCGAGGACGTGGTCGGTGCTGTCGAGGGTGATCGGGGAAATCGCCGGTGCGTCCGCCGGGCCGCCGCGTCCGTCCCCGGCCGTTCAGCGGTGGGCGGAACGCGTGGGCACGGCGGCGCCGCCGACTTACGATGTGCGCATGGCCGAGAGCACCCGATCGGACGAGACGCCGCGCGAGCCGGACTCGACGCGCCCGGCGGCGGAGCCGCTGTGGCGCGACGCGCTCGGCTCGTGCCTGCGCCGCCTGCGCCTCGAGCGCGGCGAGATCCTGGTCGAGACCGCCCGCCGCGCGGGGGTCTCGCCGCAGTACCTCTCCGAGATCGAACGCGGCGTCAAGGAGCCGTCGAGCGAGATGATCGCCGCGGTCGCGGGCGCCCTGGACACGACGCTCGCCGATCTGACGCTCGCGGTCGCGACGACCCTCCTGGCCGTCCCGGCCCGGACCGTCCCGGCGGGAACGGCGCGGGCCGGGTCCGCTCCGGCGAGCCCCACCTGCCGGGCCGCGTACGCCCTGGCCGCATAGGCGGGCCCCGGGGCCCTGGCGGGCCTACGCGGGGGCCGGCTGCCGCTCCTCGATCACGTGGTCGATGAGGCCGTACTCCAGCGCCCCCTCCGCGGTGAACACGCGGTCGCGGTCGGTGTCGGCGCGCAGCGTCGCGGTGTCCTGGCCGGTGTGCCGGGAGAGGATGTCCTCGATGTCCGCGCGCACGCGGACGACCTCGTCCGCCTGCAGGATGAGGTCCGGGATCGCGCCGCGGCCCTGCCCCATCGGCTGGTGCAGGACGACCCGGGTGTGCGGCAGCGCGGCGCGCTTGCCGGGCGTCCCCGCGGCGAGGAGCACGGCGCCGACGGCGACCGCCTGCCCCACGCACGTCGTCGCGACCTGCGGGCGGATGTAGCGCAGCGTGTCGTACACGGCGAGCATCGCGCTCGGGTCGCCGCCCTCGCAGTTGATGTAGAGCTGGATGTCGCGTTCGGGGCTGTCGGACTCCAGGTACAGCAGCTGCGCGACGAGGGCGTTCGCGACGCCCGCGTCGATGCCGGTGCCGAGGTAGATGATCCGCTCCGTGAGCAGGTGCGAGTAGACGTCCATGATCCGCTCGCCGCGGGGATGCTGCGCGATGACGTTCGGGATCGTGTAGGTGCTCATCGGACGTCTCCCTCGCGGCGGAGCCCGGCGGGCCGGCGGGCGGCGGGCGCGATCTCGTCGAAGTCGCCGACGATCGCGTCGACGAACCCGTACTCGAGCGCCTCCCGCGCCGTGTACCAGCGGTCGTGCAGCGAGTCCTCGAAGACCCGGTCGAGGGGCTGGCCGGTGTCCTCGGCGATGAGCCCGAGGACGGTGTCGCGGGTGTGGCGCAGGTCGCCGGCCTGGAGTTCGATGTCGACGGCGGCCCCGGCGATCCCGGCGGAGCCCTGGTGCATCAGCACGCGGGCGTGCGGCATCGCGCGGCGCTTGCCGCGGGTCCCGGACGACAGCAGGAACTGGCCCGCGCTGTAGGCGATGCCGAGCACCAGGGTGGACACGTCGCACGGGACGAGCCGCATGACGTCGCGGATGGCGAGCATGGACGGCACCGACCCGCCGGGGGAGTGGATCCACAGGGAGATGTCGGCCGCCGCGTCCTCCCGCGCGAGGGTGATCAGCTGCGTCGCCAGCAGCGTGCCGTTGTCGTCGTCGAGCGCGCCGTCGAGGACGAGGACGCGCTGCCGGTAGAGCTCGTTGCGTACCCGTTCGTTGAACAACGGGATTTTCTGTTCCTCGCTCATGACTTCACTGTGCGGTGCGGGAGGCACTGCCCACGGCCCGATCTGCCCACGGCGGATCTGCTCAGAGCAGCGCGGACCCGCCACCGTGCCGCTTCCCCGTTCGGTCTCAATTCCGTACCCATTCCGACATCCCTCTTCCGTTTCGGCCGACAATGCCGATCCCGGACGCCTTCCTCGCGGCACCGCCGTTGACGTGCGGGTTCTTTCGGGCCACTGATCCTTCATGTGGCCGAAACCGTTATGCCTTGTCCCGGACCCCGCCGATACGGGTTCGGGCTTGAGGGACGGCCATGGGCGCTGTTAGCTTCACCCGGTGGGCGACAAGCGTGCACAGGCGGCGATCGCGGATTTCGCGGCGGCTCTGCGAGAGTTGCGCAACTCGGTCGGTAACCCGCCTTTCCGCGAGATGTCCGGACGGTCGGGAGCCATCTCCCACACGACGCTGCACGAAGCCACGAAGGGGAACAAACTCCCGAGCTGGGGAACGACGGTCGAGTTCGTCAAGGCGTGCGGCGGCGACCCGTCCGAGTACCGGGAACGCTGGGAGAGCGCGAACCGGACGGTCCGCTCCGCGACCGCCAAGGGCGCCCCGTCCGCCCCGCCCCCCGAACCCGCGGCCGCCGCGCCAGTCCCGCCCGTCCCCGAGACCGGCGACGCCCGGGACGCCGGCGTGCCCCGGCCGGACCCGGAGAGTCCCGCGTCCGGTGAGGCCGCGGACGGCGGGGGACCGGCGGCCCCCGCGACCGGGGGCCGGGCACGGCCCCGGCCGACCCGCGCCGTGGCGGCGGCGCTCGCGACGGCGGCCGCCGGTCTCGGGTCGGCGGCCCTCATCGTGGTCGTCGTCGACCGCGACTCCGCGGCGGGCGGGAACGGCCCGAAGCCGTCCGGCGTCGTCCCCGCGAAGGCCGCGCCGGCCCCGGCCGACTGCCCGGTGCGCGCGACCAACCCGCCCCCGGCCCCGCCGGCGCACGAGGGGGACGCGGCCGCCTTCATCACCGACGTCACGCTGCCCGACTGCACGCGCGTCCCGGCGCGCGGGACGGTGACCAAGGTGTGGCGGATCAAGAACGCCGGGACCGTGCCGTGGGAGGGATATTCGCTGCGCCGCCTCGACCTCCCGCAGCGCGCCGACCAATGCCAGACCATCTCCGATGTGCCGATCGACGACACCGGCCCCGGGGAAATGGTCGACATCCGGGTGGACATCGCCACGCCGAAGAAGCCGGGTTTATGTTACGTGCGCTTCAAGATGGTGGACGCCGAGGGAAAGGTCGCGTTTCCCGGAAGCCGCCCGGTCAACTTCCAGGTCATCGTGCAGGGACCCCGGTTCCCCGCCGTGGACGACACGACGGGGAACCGGGGCCGGTGATCCTTGGGATCAGTCGAGGACGATCCCGCTGTAGTAGGACTTGAGGATTCTGGAGTGGCTCCAGCCCGCGTTGGCCTTGTCACGGGAGCCGTACTGCGACATCCAGTCCCCGTTGACCCAGGCGCCGCACGCCGTCGTCGTGGCGCAGTAGTGGGCCTGCATGATCTTCCCGCTCCGGGTCATCCGGGTGCCCCACGTCGCGTCCACCGCGGCGCTCGTCGACGCCTTCGCCGAGCCCGGCCGGTACACCTGGCTCGACGTGGTGTCGTAGACGTCGAAGCACCGGCCGTCCGACGTCTTGCGCGTCGAGTGCAGCGCCCAGTACCAGCCGAAGCTCTTGACCGCCACCGCCCCGGCCCGCAGGGACTCCTGCGGCCAGCTCGGGACCCACTCGTTGGGCAGGACGTTCTTGACGTACGTCTTGAACGGGACCCGGTCCACGCGGTTCAGCGACACCCGGTACACCAGGATGGTCGTGGGCAGTTTGCTGTGGGTGCCGTCGGTCTTGCACCCGGTCGGCGGTGTGGAGCTCAGGAACCGGTGCGAGGCGTTCTGGTTCTTCAGGGTGGCGTTCAGGTTGCCCTTGGCGCCCGGCTTGAAGTCCTGGTACGCGCCGCCGTAGTTGCTGTTGTAGTAGACGCGGACGGTCTTGCCGCTGCGGTTCCAGGCGGACGCGGCCTCGTTCTTGACGCATTCGCCCTTGCCGTTGCCCGGCCCCTTGAACTCGTAGCAGGTGGGCTGCGTGGTGCCGTAGTCGGCGATGGACCCGGTGAAGTCCGAGACGGATCCCGCGTTGCCGCTGTTGAAGTAGTAGCAGAACTCGCCGCTCTCGCACACGCCGTTGCGGCTGGCGGCCGAGGCGGTGGACGCCGGGATGAGGATCGCCCCGCCGAGGGCCGTCGCGGCGGCCGCCGCGGTCAGCCGCGGGACCAGCCGTCCGGTTCGTGTCGACACAGTCGTCTTCCTCTTCTGCCGTGTGGCGTTATCGGACGTTGTAGCCCTGCGAGCGCCAGAAGGCGTTCGGGTTCGGGTTGTCCAGCACCGGGTCGCCGACGCTCTTGGCCGCGTGCGTCCGCCTTCCGGGGCGCATCTCGACGTGGGTGTGCGCGGCCGAGCTGGACGACACCCCGCGCCACGACTCGTCCGCGATGATCTCACCGCGGCTGATCGTGTCGCCCACGCTCACCCCGGACCGCGGCGCCGTGTGCAGGTAGATGATCGACTTGTTCAGCGAGGCGTTGTAGACGGAGATCGTGGAGAGCCCGCCGCTGCCGGTGGCCCCGCGCGCGACGTAGATGACCTTGCCGCTGACGAGGGCGTGGACGTCCGAGCCGACGCCGCGGGCGAAGTCGATGCCCTCGTGCCGTCCGGGCGTGGACTCGTAGCCGTCGAACGCGGCGGTGAGCCGCCCGCCGCTCGCCTTGTACAGCGCGTACGACATGTTGGTCCGCGACGACGGCGAGAACTGGTGGGAGGCGTTCTGGTTCTTCAGGGTGGCGTTCAGGTTGCCCTTGGCGCCCGCTTTGAAGTCCTGGTACGCGCCGCCGTAGTTGCTGTTGTAGTGCACGCGGACGGTTTTGCCGCTGCGGTTCCACACGGAGGCGGCGTTGTTCTTGATGCACTGGCCCTTGCCGTTGCCCGCGCCCTTGAACTCGTAGCAGGAGGGCTGTTCGGTGCCGTAGTTGGCGATGGACCCGGTGAAGTCCGAGACGGAGCCCTGGTTGTTGCTGTTGTAGTAGTAGCAGAACTCGCCGCTCTCGCAGACGCCGTTGCGGCTCGCGGCCGAGGCGGGCGCGGCGAGGACGGACGCCGCGCTCCCGAGCGCGATCGCGGCGGTGGACACGGTGAGGATCCGGGTGAACGTGCTCATGCTGGTCTCCCTCTGTTCGCGGAATCTGGCTGTCGGGCGGGTTCGGCGGGCGGGGCCGGCGGGCGGGGGTCAGCGGCGGCGGTACTCCTCCCAGGTGCGGATGGTCACCTTCGGGCCGTCGTCCGGGCCGCGGCCGGCGAGCCCGTTCAGGCCGAGGTAGTAGTCGCCGACCTGGTGCTGGGCGCGGGTGGACAGGTCGGTGTCGTTGATGGCGACGGCGTGGACGTGCCACGGCCAGTCGCCCTGCGCGGGGCTGCGCACCCAGGCCGCGAAGCCGACCCGGCGCAGCTCGCGGGCGGCCGCGGTGCGTTCGGCGGCGTCCATCCCCGCGACCGAGATGTCGACGGCGCCGCCGCCGTCGTGCGTCCCCGCGGACGTCGGGTCGCCGCCGGGGTTGTACGACCCCTGGTCGAGGACGAACGCGCGGCCGAGCCGCCGCTCCGCCTCGAGCAGCATGCTCCGCGTGCGGGTGTTGACGACGACGCCGCGCATCGGCACCCGGTCGCCCGGCGCGATCACGCGGGTGACCCGGAAGCGTCCGGCGCCGAGTTCGGTGAGCGACGTCCTGCCCGGCAGCCCGTTCGCGTCGAGGCCGGTGTAGCCGAGCGACTTCTGGAACTTCGCGTACGCGGCGATCGTCGAGGTCCCGAAGTACCCGTCGACCCATTTGGCGTCGAGCAGGCGCCGGTCGCGCAGCGCCCGCTCGACGAGCAGCACGCTCGCCTCGGCGCCGGGGGTCAGCGTGTCGTCGGCCCTGCGCGGGTCGATCTGGGCGGCCTTGACGGTCGCCTCCATGTTCACGCTCGGGAGCGCGGCGGCCGCCCGCGCGGGCGGCGCCCCCGCCGTCGCGACCGGGAGGGCGAGCAGGCCCGCCACGGCGAGGGCGGCGTACGACAGCGGCTTCGAGGCGGGCTTGAAGGGCAGCTTCATCGTTTCCCCTGGATGCGGGAGCTTGGGGCGAAGGCCATGGCGAGTGCATGGCGGAGTCCACCGTCACCCGCCGTCCACGGATCCACAAGAAGATCGTTGTTGTCAGCTTGTCCGCCGCGCTTCTCCGTACAGGCGAACACGTCGTCTGACAGGCGCCGACGCCACCGCCTGACGCCACCGCGCGCCGTGGCGGCGATCGCGGGCGGGACGGCGGGCCCGGGACGGCGGGGAAGATCGGGAAGAACATCCCGAGGGCGGGTGTTGGTACGTACTTGAAGGTGCTTGACCAGGGAAGAGATCGATTTTGGTCTGGTTTGCTTCCCTTGACATGGTTGGTACCTTCAATCTGAACTTCGCAGCAGTACGAGTGCTGCGGTCGGCCGTGCCAGGGATACGGCCGTCGTCGCGGAGCGGATCCCGCACGCGACGCGCGCCAGGAACGCGCGCCCTTTCGAGAGCAGTCGCTCACCGAATCCGACAATCCAGCGCCGCACGCGCGGCGTGCAGGCCGAGTCCGCATGGGCCCACGAGGGCCGAGCGGAGCCGGGGACCCGAGCAACAGGGGTGAATCGGCGCGCCCAGAGCGCGCCGTAGGGCTCTTCCATGCCCGAATCCGTCAGCTAACCCGGTAGGCGCCATGGGAGACAAGGAGATTCCCTGCATGACCGGTCGTTTTGATCGTATTACCGAGTCCGTCAAGCGCCTCGACGTCCGGGCCGCCGCCAAGCGGCTGGCCCCCGAGGACCGGGCCGTCGGCGTCGCCCTCGGCGCGGTGCTGGCCGGCACCGCCGGGCTGGCGGCCTTCCACCCGCTCGGCGGGGCCGACGCGGCCACCGACGCGCAGGGCTCGGCCGACGGCGCCGTCGCGATGGCGCAGCACCCCGCGAAGGCGGAGAAGTCCGAGGCGTCCGGCGCGATGACGACCGCCGAGGCCAAGGCCGCGGGCTGGAAGGTCGCGCCGCGCGCCGTCGAGGCGTCCGAGGTGATCGACCTGGCCAAGGAGCAGGTCGGCATCGAGGAAGAGGGCCCGGGCGACATGACCAAGTTCCACGACTGGTACGTGTCGACGCCGCACGCCGAGGCGACCGCGGCCCGCGACGGCGGCTTCTCCGTCGCCGCCTACAAGGGCGCCCAGTGGTGCGACATGTTCGTGTCCTGGCTGGGCTCGCAGACCGGCGTCAAGAACATGGGCTGGGACGCCTACACCGTCCAGCACGCGAGCTGGTTCAAGGACCAGGGCGCGTGGGGCCACAAGCCCAAGCCCGGTGCGGTCGTGTTCTACGACTGGAGCGCCGGCTCGGGCGGTGACATCGGCGACATCGACCACGTCGGCATCGTCGAGAAGGACAACGGCGACGGCACCATCAGCACCATCGAGGGCAACGTCGACAACTCCGTCCAGGAGAAGACCCGCGACAAGGGCCAGGTCGTCGGCTACGGCTACCCCGACTACGCCTGATCCCCGACCGCGCGACCGAAGGCGTCCGGCACCCGCCGGACGCCTTCGGCGTCTCCGCCCGGGGGAGAGACGCGGCGCACGGGCCCGGTTCGCGCCCGCCCCACGCGATCAAGGGGTCGTCGCGCCGCGGGTACGCTGGCGGGCATGCCGACCCTGCACGAGGAGGTCCTCGCCAAGCTCGGGCCGCTGATCATCTCCGGGGCCCTCGCGCCGGGGTCGAAGGTCAACCTGGAGTGGGTGCAGCAGGAGTTCGGCGTGTCCCGGACGGTCGCCCGCGAGGCGGTGCAGGTGCTCGCGTCGATGCGGCTGGTGGCGAGCCGCCGGCGGACCGGCGTCACGGTCCTGCCGGAGGACGAGTGGGACTCCTTCGACCGCGCCGTGATCAGGTGGCGGCTCGGCGGGCCGGAACGGGACGCGCACCTGCACCAGCTCTCGCAGCTGCGCACGGCGATCGAACCGCCCGCCGCCGCGCTCGCCGCCCGGCACGCGGACGCCCGGCAGCGGGACCGGATCGTCGAGCTCGGGGCGGCGATGGAGGCGGCGGGCGCGGCCGGTGACCTGGGGACGTTCCTCGATCACGACATCGCGTACCACCGGCTGCTGCTCGAGGCGTCGGGGAACGCGATGTTCGCCGGGCTCGCCCACGTCGTGGAGGAGGTGCTGCGCGGGCGCACGCTGCACCGGCTGATGCCGTCCCGGCCGAAGCCCGAGGCCCGCCGGCTCCATCTCGTGGTGGCCGAGGCCGTCGCCGGACGCGAGGCCGAGGTCGCGCGGGCCGCGATGACGGCGATCTGCGTCGAGGTCGCCGACGAGATGGGCCGGCTGGGCGGGACGGGCGCCTGACCGGGCGGGGTCAGACGACCATCCACAGCAGGCCGGCGATCGCGAACACCGACAGCCCGAGCGTCGTCTCCAGGACGGTCCAGGTCTTCAGCGTGGTCTTCTCGTCCATCCCGAACAGGCGGCTCACCAGCCAGAAGCCCGAGTCGTTCACGTGCGACAGCACGGTTGCGCCCGCCGCGATGGCGATCACGAGGAGCGTCAGCTTGACGTCGCTCAGCCCGGCGTCGGAGACCGCTCCGGCGATCAGCCCGCCGGTCGTGGTCAGCGCGACGGTGGCCGAGCCCTGCGCGACGCGCAGCAGGGTCGCGATGATGAACGCCTGCAGGATCAGCGAGATGCCGAGGTCGGACAGGCTCCCGCTCAGCGCGTCGCCGATGCCGCTGAGCTCCAGCACCCCGCCGAACATGCCGCCCGCACCGGTGATCAGGATGATGGCGCACACCGGGCCGAGGGCCTGGTCGACGACCCGGCTGACGGTGGCCATCGGCGCGTTGGGCCGGCCGAGCAGCAGGATCGCGGCGATGACCGTGACCAGCAGGGCCACCGGGGTGATGCCGATCAGGCTCAGGTAGCCGACCCAGGCCTGCCCCTCGGCGAGCACGCCGGTGTCGACGAGCGTCGTGAGCACCGTGTTGAACGAGATCAGCACCAGCGGGATGAGCAGCAGGAGCAGGACCGTGCCGAAGGACGGCGCCCGCCAGTCGGCGTCCTCCGCCTTCTTCCCGTCCCGCACCTCGCCGAAGACGACGTCCGACACCGACACGTTCACCCTCGCCGCGAGGAAGCGGGAGACCAGCATCACGCCGACGTACCAGGCCACCACCGCGATCGGGAGGCCGATGAGCAGCGTGAGCCCGACGTTGGCGCCGATCAGGTTCGACGCCGCGACGGGGCCGGGGTGGGGCGGGACGGTCGCGTGCATCACGGCGAACGCGCCCGCCGCGGGCAGCGCGTAGTAGAGCACGGACCCGCCGAAGCGCCGCGCCACCGTGAGGATGATCGGGACGAAGACGACGAGCCCCGCGTCGAAGAAGATCGGGAACCCGAACAGCAGCGACGCGACGCCCAGCGCCATCGGCGCCCGTTTCTCGCCGAACCGGCCGATGAGCGTGTCCGCGAGCGTCTGCGCGCCGCCGGTCACCTCCAGCAGCCGGCCGAGCATGACGCCGAACGCCACCAGCAGCGCCACGCCGCCGATCGTGTCGGCGAACCCGAACATCAGGACGTCCGGGATGTCGCCCGGCTCGAACCCGACGGCGATGGCCGTCAGCACGCTCACCAGGACGAGGGACACGAAGGCGTGCAGCTTCACCTTCATGATCAGGAACAGCAGCACCGCCACGGCGGCGGCCGCTATCAGCAACAGCGTGACGGTCCCGTACTGGGGCTCGATCGCTTCCACGGCGCCTCCGCTAGGTTTCGCCCGGCCGGTCGCGGGCGCGTACGCACACCTTGCCGCAAAGGTACTACCTTTACAAGGCCGTCAGGTACGTCCGTTTTCGACCAGATCAAGCAGCAGTTTCGCGGCCGTCTCGGCCCCGTCGGCACGCACCGTCCCGGCCACGGCCTCCGCCCTCGCCCGGGTGCCGGGGTCCAGCGCCTTGCCGAGCGCCGCCGACAGGGACGCCGAGTCCGGCACCGGACCGTCGTGGGCCGCGCCGATGCCCAGCGCGTCCACCCGGCGCGCCCAGTACGGCTGGTCGCCGATCTGGGGCACCACCACCTGCGGCGCGCCCGCCCGCGCGGCCGCGGTCGTGGTGCCCGCACCGCCGTGGTGCACGACCGCCGCCACCCGGCCGAACAGCGCCTGCTGGTTGACCTCCCCGACGGTGAGGCAGTCGTCGCGGTCGTCGATCGCCGCGAGGCCGGCCCATCCGCGCCCGACGACGACGCGGCGGCCGTGCGCCCGGATCGCCCCGATGGCGGTGCGGGCCGCGTCCGCCGGGGCGGGCAGGCTGCCGAACCCCACGAACACCGGCGGCGCACCGGCCCCCAGGAACGCCTCGAGGTCGTCCGGCAGCGGGCGTTCGTCCGGCAGGATCCACGCGCCGGTCTGCACGACGTCCAGGCCCGCGTGCTCCCGCCACGGTGCCAGGACCGGGTCCGCCGCCAGGAACGGCCGGTCGCCGAACATGTAGTCGCGGACATTGCCCACCGGCGGCAGCCCGGCGGCCGCGCGGTTGACGTTGAGCGCCTCGCCGAACACCGCGTTGTGGTTCCGCACGGACAGCTCGTCCAGCTCCCGCGCGCCGGTCACCTCCGGCGGGATCGGACGGCCCGGCAGCGGCGCCGGCCGCTGGTGCGGCGACGGAAGGAACATCGGGCAGTGACTCACGTGCACGGCGGCGGCCCCCAGCTTCTCGGCCACCGAGCGCGCACCGACCGCCGCGGGCACCAGGCCGGACACCACCATCGCGTCGCACCCCGCGTCCGCCGCGGCGGCCAGCCCGTCCAGTTGCGCCGCGACCAGGTCGCGCGCGAACCGGGGCACGTCCGCCGCCGACGGCCGTTCCCCCTGCGCCAGCCGGCGGGCGGGCGGCCCCACCGGCACCAGCGGCACCCCGGCCTCGGCCAGCCGGTCCGCGCAGTCGGGCGGCGCGCACACCACCGCCTCGGCGCCGAGACCGCGCAGCCGCACCGCCAGCGCCGCCAGCGGCTCGACGCCCCCGCGCGAGTCGTACGTCGACAACAGCACCCGCATGCCGCATCCCCCGTTTTCGCAGGTTCCGGTTTCGGGCGACGATTCTGCGGCACCACCGGGGCCTTGCCGCAAGCCCCCAGGTGCGCTATAGATTGAAAATGGCGGGAGGTCATCTCCCCGCCCCGGACGGCCGCCGAGCAGCGCGAACATCATGTTCGCCCAGGCGGCGATGACCGCCCATATGGCTCCGGAATTTCCCGACGAGCGGGTTCCGTGACGGCGCGAAGAACGCTTTCCCCGAACACGAGCCGTCCCCGGACAAGGCCCGGCAGGATGGGAACGTGGGCGAGGTCGCGGTGCTGATCGGATTGCAGGCGTCCGGGAAGACGACGTTCTACCGGGCGCGGCTCGCCGCGACGCACGTCCACGTGAGCAAGGACCACTTCCCCAAGGCGCGCCGGAAGCAGGCCCGGCAGATGCGGCTCGTCGCGGAGGCGCTGGCGGACGGCCGGGACGTCGCCGTCGACAACACGAACCCGTCACCGGACGAGTGGGCGCCGCTGATCGAGGCCGGGCACCGGTGCGGGGCGCGCGTCGTCGGCTACTGGTTCCCGCCGGACGTCGCCCTGTCGATGCGGCGCAACGCGCTGCGGCCGCCGGAGATCCGGGTGCCGGACGTCGGCGTCTATGCGACGCTCAAGCGGCTGCGCCGCCCCGAACCCGGGGACGGGTTCGACGAGCTGTGGTCGGTGCGGCCGGACGGGCGCGGCGGGTTCGCCGTCGCGCCGCTGGAGGACGGTGCCGACGAGACTCGACGACCTTGAGACGCGGATGCGGGCGCGGCGCGGTGCGCGGTACGGACGGGCCCGGCCGTGCGGCGTCACGCGGGGGACGCGGACTCGGCGCGCTCGGCCGGACGGGGGCCCGCCGGCGTCACCGGCCCGGGGCACGGCGGACGGGACGCCTGCGTCGGGCGTCCCGTCCTGGGCGGCGTGCGGTCAGCGGCGTGCGGTCAGCGGCGTGCGCCGGGCTTGTCGACGACGCGCATCTCGAGCTGGGCGGTCAGCTCCAGGACCGCGCCCTTCCGGACCGTCCCGCCGCCGTCCACCGCGTGGTCGCGGACGGCCTGCGAGCGGGTGCCGAGGTAACGGTAGGTGTCCGGATCGAGGATGATCACCTGGCGGGCCCAGCCGTCGAAGGTGTGCGCGAACGCCACGCCGTGCCGTCCGGCGGCGTCCGTCTCGTCGGCACGCATCGACACGCCGGGGATGCGCGGCAGCGTCCGGTACAGCGCGGCCCGCAGTTCCGGCGGCAGGGGCCGCCGGAGCAGTTCGGCGATGGCGTCGAAGACCCCTCTGCCGTTCAGCGGCGGGCCCGGCGTGCCATCGGGGTCGGGGTATCCCAGGGTCGCCGGGTCGCGGAGGGCCCGCAGCAGGGCGTCCGGCTCGGTCGGCAGCCCGTCGACCACGCGCTGCATGTCGGGCCCGGGGTCCTTGTAGGTGGTGCGCTTGCCCGTCTCGTCCGTGCGCCAGCCGGCAGTGTGGACTTCCAGCTCGTCGCCCACGTACATGGCCGACGCCTGTCCGTCGACGCGTTCCCAGCTCTCGGCCATGTTCGTCTTCCCGGTGTCCATGCCGTGCCACCAGGTGTTCATGTCGCCCTTGAAATCCGCGGCCCGCTCCTTGACGTAGATCCACTGGTCCGGGCGCGGCGCCGTGTACGGGGCCTCCTCCGCGGCGCGGGCCGCCCGCTCCCCGAGCACGGCCGCCGCCGCGACGGACGTGCCGGGGCCGTCCCCCGGGTCGCCGACGTTCTGCGCGATGCCGATCCCGGCGGTGAGCGCGATTCCCAGCGCCCCGGCGACGGCCGCGCGGGAAACGAGCCGCCGCGTCGCCCGTCCGCGCCGTCCGGGACGGGCGCGGTGTTCGGGACGGGCGCGGTGTTCGGGCGCGGGAGGGGGCGTCCATTCGGCGCGCAGCCGGTCGCGTGCCGCGTCGGCGGCGGCGGCGGTGATCTTGGGGGTGTCGCGGCGCAGGTCCTTGAGCAGGTCGAGGTCGTTCATCGGTGGCCTCTCTTCCGTCGTGCTCATTCGTCGTGCTCGTCCGTCGCGGGGGCGTCGAGGGCGCGGCGGACCGTGCGCCGCGCCCGGTGGAGGCGGGACCGCACGGTGCCGACGGGCACCTCCAGGGCCCGGGCGACCTCCTCGTAGGTGAGGTCGCCCCAGGCGACCAGCAGCAGCACGTCGCGGTCGCCGCTCGACAGCCCGGCCAGCGCCCCCGCCAGCCGGCGCTGCTCGCTCTCGGCCGCGACCCGGGCGGTGACGGCGTCCGCCAGCGGCTCGGGCAGCGGGTCGGTCCCGGTGCGCCGCAGCGCCCGGTAATGCCGCTCCTCGGCCCGCCGGTGCCGGGCCACCAGGGTGGTCGCGATCCCGTACAGCCAGGGACGCGCCAGCGGCTGCGACAGGTCGTAGGTCGCGCGGCGGCGGAACGCCACCAGGAACGTCTCGCCCACGATGTCGTCGGCGGCGTGCACGCCCAGGCGCCGCGCGGCGTAGTGGTGGATCCGGCGGTGATGCCGGTCGAACAGCTCGGCGAACCGTTCGGGATCGTCCAGGGACAGCCGGATCACGTCGGCGTCCGCGAGCGCGCCCGCCCCGGGCGGTGTCGCGGGCGGTGTCGCGGACGGGGCGGCCGGGCCGGCCTTCACGAGGCGCCCGATCGTCGGTGCACCATGCGCTCCTCCAGCTCGAATCGGGATGAACACCCCTTGTCTCCCGGAACGCCGCAGGAGGTTCTCACCGCGCACGCCCGCCGCTCCGGCGCCCGGCGGCGGCGCCGGCCAGGGCGCGGGTCTGGCGGGGCGGGCGCGCGTCCTTCAGGATGATCCACCATGGTGCGTCTTCGGCATGATGTCCGGCTCGCCGCGTTGCCCGGGTCGCTGCCGGACGAGGTCGTGCGGCCGATCCTGGACGCCGTCGAAGGCCTCGCGATCGGGGGCGACGGCCTCCATGCCGGCGGCGGCGTGATCGCGGCGGCGCGGCTCGTCCAGGGGCGGCACCTCGCGGCCGGGTCCCGGTACGCGATCGAGCTTCCCGGCGGCGGCACCGCGGAGATCGTCGTCGGCTCGTGGGACCGGGCGCGGCGGATCCGGCTGGACGGGACGTTCGAGCGGGACGGCCACGCCGTGACGGCGACGCTCGACGTCGACACGACCGGCCGCCGGATCCGGGCGGTGCGGGTCACGGGCGGATACCGGGCGACGCGGGGGCGGCTGCGTTCCCTGCGGCGCGCGACCTGGGAGGGCGAGGCCCGGCTCGGGGACCGGACGGCGGTACCGGAGGCCGAGATCCGGGTCGCGCACCGGCTCGGCGTCGCGAACGCGCGGGTCGGGCCGGGCGGGCGGCGGGCCCGGATCACCGTGGGCGGGCGCGGGCGGGGCGTCCTGCGCCCGCTCGCCGCGCTGGGCCTGCTCGTCGCCCGGCGGCGGATCCGGGCCGGGTTCGCCGAGGCCGCGGACGGGTTCGCGGCCCGGTGGAACGAGGTCGTGCCGGGCCTCGCGAAACGCGACCTGCACGCGCCGGTCGTCCTCCGCCACACGGTGACCGCGCGGGCGCTGCCCCGGGACCGGGCGGAGGCGTTCGTCGCGGGCCTGCGCGAGGCGGCCGAGGGGCTGGAGTTCCAACGCGGACGGCTGGTGCGCGACGGCGGCACGACGGCGGACGTCCGGCTCGCGCACGGGAGGCACCTCGCGCGCGGCGCCCGCTACCGCCTGGCGGCCGTCCGCCCGGGCCCGGCCGAGGCGACCGTCGCCGCGTGGGACGCCGGCCGGGTCCGCGTCGAGTTCCGGACGGAGGACGGCGAGACGACCGGCGCGTTCGAGTTCCGGGCCGCCGGCCGCCTGGGCGCCTTCCGGGCCGAGTGGCGCAGCGCGCGGCCGGGTCCCTGGGCGGAGCTCGCCGCGGTCGCGTGCGAGGTCGACGCGGACCTGCACGGCTGGTGGACGTCCGGGGCGCCGATCGTCCGCGCGAACGTCCATGCGCTCGGCAGGGAGACGCTGTCGGTGAGCTGCGCCCCGGCGGGGGACGAGTGGGCGGTCACCTTCACCGAGACGCACGCGCTGCAGGACTGGGCCCGCCCGCTGTACTCCGTCGCCGCCGCGTTCAACCCCCTGCAGGACACCCTCCGCGTCCTGGCCGCGGGCGCCGCCGCCCACTGGGACGGCGCCGTCGCCGGAGCGGCCGACGACCCGCGCGCGGCCGCGGCCGCGCTCCTGGACGCCGTCCTGACCGGCGGGCTACTTGAGGACCTCCAGCTTCTCCGACTCGCCGGGGTAGACGACCAGGAGGTGCCGCTGGGCGGGACGTCCCCATGACGGGTCGGGCCTGCCGCGGCCGGTCACGTGCAGGCGGAGCCGGTACCGTCCGGGGCCGGCGACGGTGACGGCGGGGAACCCGGCCGAAGTTCCCATCTGGGTGATCTCGGTCTTCCCGTCCGGGCTGTCGAAGCCGACCTCGACGACCCGCTCCCAGCCGTCCAGGTCAGGCGGGGGCTCGTGGCGGTAGGCGCGTACGGTCAGGCAGAAACGGTCCTCGGTGCCGGTCGTGACCGTCGCCATTCCGCCTTCCGAGACGACCAGGTCGTCGGGCATCTCGCCGTCGTGGGTCCCTTCGGCGGCTTCGCCGACGTGGTACGCGCGCATCAGGTCGCCCATGAGCACGTCGGTGTACTGACGGACCGGCCGGACCACCGCTTCAGGCACTTGACGTTCGCAGAACGCCCGGACCTTCGCCCTTTCCCGCTTGTACTCTTCGGCGGCCCTCGCCCGCGTGCGCTTCTGTTCCTGTAGCCGAACTGCGGCGACGTCCGGGCATAGGTACACGTAATGCTGCAATGTCGGTTGCCGGGCACTCCGGGGCGCGGTTCGCCGCTCGTCGTCGCAGGCGCGGCGGCCCTCGTGGAGGAGGATCGTGTCCGATCGTTCCTCGGCGGAGCCCGGCAGGGGCTCCGACCCGGGGAACCGTGTGTTGTAGTCGCGCATGGCGCACAGGTACGCGAGCCTCCGTTCGTGCTCCGGCATGCCCGCGACCGCCTGCACCTGGACGTCTTCGGACCTCAGGGCGGGACGGGCGGCGTTCCTGCACGCTTCGGGGCTCGAAAGGGGCACGGGGCGGTCGCGGTCCCCCGCGGTGGCCAGGAGCGGCCCGAGGAGGGCGAGCGCGGCGGCCGTCCGGACGACGTTCCGCCCGGGCCGGTACGTCGCCGCCAGGACGAGCGCGAGCGGCAGCAGATCGTAGATCTGCCAGAAAGCCTGGCGGGTGCCGAACGGGTACCACAGTTCCACGCACGTCCGCCCCCATCGGGCGACGTCGTACCCGAACAGAGCGGGCTCGGCGAGGAGCAGCGGCGTGAGCAGCGCGATGGTCGTCCAGCCGACCGCACGCCGCCGGACGATCGACCACAGGACGAACGCGGGCAGGACGATCGCCCACGGGCGGTAGTGGAGCAAGTTGTACCCGGGCACCGACCACAGGTCGTGATGGTGCATCCACCCCTGGCACTGGCCGGTGCCGAGAATGTGCAGCCCCACTGCCAGCTTGGACGACCCGCCGAACAGTGCAGAGGCCAGACCCCAAGTCAGGGGCGCCGCGCTCACCGCGGCCGCGGCGATCCACAAATTCCTTTGTGCACGAGGGCTCCACTGCGACATGTTCGCAGGAGCGTAGAGGAGGTGTACGACATGCCGCACATGGGGCTCTAGTCCTCGCGAGGCCCGTAGAGGGCGGCGATCGAGCGTTCGACGCGGTCGCGGGCGGTGTCCGGGGCGGTGATGCCGATCAGCACGTAGTAGGCGAGGCCCTCGGCGTGCGCGATCAGGTCGACGGCGGCGGCGTCGGGGTCGGTCCCGGCGGGGAGGGCGCGGTCGCGGCGCAGGAGGGCGGCGACCTCCCCGTGGAACCGGGCGTACTCGTCGCGCATGCGGGCGGCGATGGCCTCGTCGGCGAGGGCGAGCGCGGTGAACGACTGGCGGACGCGCATGTGCGCGCGCGTCTCGGCGTCGCGGGCGATCAGTTCGGTGAGGACGGCCGTGAGGACGTCCCGGGGTGCGGCGTCGGCGAGGTCGCGGCCGACCTTCGCGCGGATGCGGGCGGTGCTCAGCGCGTTGCCCCGGTCGAACGCCGCCTCGATCAGCCGCTGCTTGGCGGGGAAGTAGTGCTGGACGCGTCCGGGCGAGACGCCCGCGCGCGCCGCGACCTCGGTCAGCGAGACCGCCGAGAGGCCGCGCTCGGCGACGATCGCGAGCACCGCGTCCGCGATCTCGTTCCGCCGCTCCTCGTGCCGGGCCCCGGGCCCGCGCGTCCGCCGTTCCATGTCCCTGCGCTTTCCAATGTGGTCGCATCGGATTGACCTGTCCAGTCTAGCCGCATACCCTGCCGGGCAAAACAATGTGGCCACATCGATATGGGGGTGCCGGTGGTACGGGTCGTCCTCGCGCTCGCGTGCGCGGCGCAGTTCATGGTGGTCCTGGACGTCTCGGTGGTGAACGTCGCGCTGCCCGCCGTGCAGGACGACCTCGGCTTCACCGACGCCGGGCTGCCGTGGGTCGCGGGCGCCTACACCCTCGCGTTCGCCGGGTTCCTGCTGCTCGGCGGGCGGCTCGCCGACCTCGCCGGTGCCCGGCGGACCTTCCTCGCGGGCCTCCTGCTGTTCTGCCTGCCCAGCCTCGTCGGCGGTCTCGCCGCGGCGCCCGGCGTGCTCGTCGCCGCCCGCGCCGCGCAGGGGATCGGCGCGGCCGTCCTCGCCCCCGCCACCCTCACGATCATCACCACGACGATCCCGGAGGGGCCCCGCCGGACCCGTGCCCTCGCCGTCTGGACGGCCGTCGGGCTGGTGGGCGGGGCGTCGGGCAACCTCGTCGGCGGGCTGCTCACCGAGACGCTGTCGTGGCGGTGGATCCTGCTGGTCAACGTGCCGGTCGGCCTCGCCGCCGCCGTCCTCGCCCGGCGCGTCCCGGCCGGGCGCCGCGCCCGCGCCCGCCGCCTGGACGTCCCCGGCGCGGTCGCCGCGACCGCCGGGCTGACGCTCCTCGCGTTCGGCGTCCTGCAGGCCGAGTCCCGGGGGTGGGCGGACGTCCGCACGGCCGGGGCGCTCGGCGGCGCGGTCGCCCTGCTGGGCGCGCTCGCCCGCATCGAGACGCGCGCCGCGGACCCGCTCCTCCCGCCGCGCCTGCTCCGGTCCCGCGGGGTCGGGCTCGGCAACGTCCTGATGCTGCTCGCCGGGGGCTGCTTCCAGGTGCCGATGTGGTACTTCCTCACCCTCTACATGCAGGACGTCCTGGGCCTCTCGGCGCTCGAGACCGGGCTCGGCTTCCTCCCGCACACCCTGGTGACGATGCTCGTGGGCCTCCAGGTGACGCCCCGGCTGATGCGGCGCGTGGACGATCGGGCGCTCGTCGCCGCCGGGGCCGCCGTCGCCGCGGCGGGTTTCCTGTGGCAGGGCGCCGCGGCGGGCCTTCTCACGCAGGGCGGCGGCTCGTACGTGCGCGACGTCCTCGGCCCGGCCGTCCTCGTCTCGGTCGGCGGCGGGCTGCTGAACACGCCGCTGACCGCCACGGTCACGGCGGGCGTCGCCGGGGCCGACGCGGGCGCCGCGTCCGGCCTGATGAACACCGCGAAGCAGGTCGGCGGGGCGGTCGGCCTCGCCGCGCTCGCCGCCGCGACCGGCACGTACGGCGCGGCCTTCCTGGCCATGTCGGTCATGCTGGGCGTCATGGCGGTCGCGTCCCTCGCCCTCCCCGCCCGCCGCGACGCACCGGACGTCCCGCGCCGCTCCGGGCAACCGAACGAGGGGTCTCGGCGGTAGTAGTCGGCAGGAGACCACCGGGAGGACGGATGCGGGACCGGCCGGACTATTCGGCATATGTGACAGAGCGGTCGCCGCGGCTGCTCAGGACCGCCTACCTGCTGTGCCGCGACTGGGGCCAGGCGGAGGATCTGCTCCAGACCGCGCTGGTCAAGGCGTGGCGGGCCTGGCGCCGCATCGGCGGCGACCCCGACCCGTACGTGTACCGGATCCTCGTCAACACGCACGCGTCGTGGGCGCGCCGCCGCTGGCGCGGGGAGCGCCCGACGGAGACGCCGCCGGACGGGCCCGACCCGGCCGACGCGTTCGACGCGGCCGACGACAAGGCCGTCCTGTGGGCGGCGCTCGGCCGGCTTCCGCGCGGGCAACGCGCCGTGCTCGTCCTGCGGTACTTCGAGGACCTGCCCGAGCAGCAGGTGGCGGAGATCCTCGGCTGCTCGGTGGGGACCGTCAAGAGCCAGGCCGGCAAGGCGCTCGCCAAGCTCCGCATCGACCCGGAGATCGTCGCGGCGGCGCCGCGGGGAGGGACTGACCGATGAGCCACGACCTGAAGGACCTGCGCGAGGTCATGGAAAGCCACAGTGCGGCCGGGAGCGTCGCCCCGGACCTGCACGAACGGCTCCGGCGCCGGATCAGGCGCGGGCGCCGCGCCCGGCTCGCCGCCGGGGCGGCGGGCGCCGCCGTGGCGGCCGGGGCCGTCGTCCCGGTCGTCTGGAGCCCCGGCGCGGAACCGGCGGAGGAGCGCGCCCCGGTCCTCGCGGGCGCGCCGAACGACGCGTTCACGTCCTCGCCGCCCAAGTACGGGATGAAGCCGCTCAAGGAGGTGCAGTTCTCCGCGATCGGCCGGAAGGCGCAGGTCTCGTACACGCCGACCGGGACGCACACGATGATCGAGTACCGGTGCTCGACGCCGTCCAAGGTGTACGCGGTGTCGTCGGACGGGGCGCTGTCGGGCGGCGGCTGCGACGAGAACGGCAGCGTGGAGAGCTACCGCCGGAACGACAAGGGCGCGGCCACGGTGCGGTACCAGGCCGTCGTGGTCCCTCCGGACGTCGAACTGCGGTCGGCGGCCGAACTCGACCGCTACGTCGAGTCGCACTCGTCGGCGCCCGGACGGTGGAGCGTCCGGGTCTACGGCGGGACGTGCGAGCTCGACTCCTGCTACGGCCCGCCCAAGGCAGGCAAGCGCCTGCCCGTGAAGGGCATGGATCGGCTGGCGCAGGGGACGGGCCCGGCGGACGGGCGCCCCCGCATGGTCAGGTTCCGCCCGACGGGCGAGTCGGTGCGGGTGCGCGTGACGTGCGTGGACGGCGCGGCGGTCGCGGTCGTGTCGTCGGGCGGGCGGCCCACGATGGCCCGGTGCGAGGCGGACGAGAACCTCGGCCTCGTCTGGGACCACCCGGTCACGCCCGGCGAATCGGCCAAGCTGAAGATCGCCGTGCTCCCCGCCGGAGCGGGCGTCCCGGCGTCCACCGACGAGGCGGACATCGAGAAGGCGATGGCGGAGGCCGACCCGGCCGGCACGTGGAAGGTGGAGATCTTCTCCGGCTGACCGCTCGCCGCACCCGCCGGCGGCGCGGACGGCGGGTGCGGTCCGCCCTCCGAGAGAACGCGAACGGGCCCCGGGCGGTATGCCCGGGGCCCGTCACGAGGACGTGCGTCAGCCGATGGTGATGTTCTCGGCCTGCAGGCCCTTCTGGCCCTGGGTGACGTCGAAGGTCACCTTCTGGCCCTCCTGCAGCTCGCGGAAGCCCTGCGCCGCGATGTTGCTGTAGTGCGCGAACACGTCGGCGCCGCCGTCGTCCTGCGCGATGAAGCCGAAGCCCTTTTCGGCGTTGAACCACTTCACGGTACCGGTAGCCATGAACGTCTCCTTCTCGGTTCTCTCCCGGTCCGCACCTTGCAGACTCGGGGTCGCTGCGTCGAACCCATCCGGAGAATCCAGATCAACAAAAAATGCGCCCGAGGTGGAAACCCTCAGGCGCATGCAAGAGTCTATGGGAACCGCAACTTTGACCCAGCCTACCACACCTTCGCGGGCGCGTCACCCTCGCCTCGCGTGACCCTGGCCGGGCGCCCCGCCGGGAGGCGCCCGGTTCCCGGTCACGCGTGGACGGCGAGTGCCGCGGCGTCCTCGGAGTCGTCCTCGCGCGGGGGGCGCGGCGCGTTCATCAGCAGTCCGACGATCAGCGCGCCGGCCAGGATGATCCCCGCGGCCCAAGCACCGGCCGCCTGGAACCCCTCGACCACGGCCTGCTGGGCGGCGGCGGGACCGTGCGCCGCCAGGTAGTCCGCGGTCGCGCCGGTGGCGATCGTGTTGAGCACCGCCGTCCCGATCGACGCGCCGATCTGCTGCGCGGTGTTGACACCGGCCGACGCCACGCCGGAGTCGTCCGGGTGCACCCCGCGGGTGGCGTAGTTGAGGGCCGTCGGCAGGATCATCCCCGCCCCGAAGCCGAACAGAAGCTGCGCCACCAGCACCCCGCTCGCGTACCCGCCGTCGACCTCCAGGGTGAGCATCCACAGCATTCCGCAGGCGCCGATGAGCATGCCCGGCACGATCAGCGCCCGCGGCGGGACCCTCGGCAGCAGCCGGGTGGTCAGCCCGCCGGCCGACACCAGCACCGCCGTGACCATCGGAAGGAACGCCACGCCCGTCCTGACCGGCGAGTACCCCATGACGACCTGCATGTAGTAGGTCAGGAACAGGAACGCCGCGAACATCCCGATGACGCTCAGGCCCACGGCCAGGTAGGCGGCGCCGCGCGTGCGGTCGGCGACGACCCGCAACGGCAGCAACGGATGCGGCACCCGCCGCTCCACCAGCGCGAACACGGCCAGCATCACCGCCCCGCCCGCCAGCAGGCCGACGACCGTCGCCGAACCCCAGCCGCTGGACTCGGCGCGTCCCGCCGCGTACACGATCGCGACCAGGCCCCCGGTGACCAGCACCACGCCCGGGACGTCGAACCGGGCCCCGCCCTCGCGCCGGGACTCCGCCAGCACGACGTACCCGCCGACCGCCGCGACCACCGCGAGCGGGACGTTGACGTACAGGCACCAGCGCCAGTCCAGGTACTCGGTCAGCGCCCCGCCCGCCAGAAGCCCCACCGCGCCGCCCGCGGCGGAGATCGCCCCCCAGATCCCGAACGCCTTGGCGCGCTCGTCCGGCCGGGTGAACGTCACCGTCAGCAGCGACAGCGCGGACGGTCCGAGCAGCGCGCCGAACACCCCCTGCAGGGCGCGCGTGGCCAGCAGCGTCTCGAATCCGGACGCCGCCCCTCCCAGCATCGACGCCCCGGCGAACCCGACGAGCGCGACCAGGAACGTCCGCCTGCGTCCGAAGTGATCGGCGATCCGCCCGCCGAGCAGCAGCAGCCCGCCGAACGCCAGCGTGTACGCGGTGACGATCCACTGCCGGTCCCCGTCGGAGACCTCCAGGTCCCGCTGGATGGACGGCAGCGCGATGTTCACGACCGTGGCGTCCAGAACGATCATGAGTTGGGCCAGTCCGATACAGAACAGCGCGGCTCGGCGGCGGGTGTCGCCCGCCGCCGCCTGCGCCTTCGTGGTTGCCATGACCTCGTCCTCGTCCGTGCTCCCGTGCGCCGGCCCCCGCCCGGCGCCATGACGAACACGAGACGCCGCCGCCCCGGCTCCTGTGACGCCTCCTCGATGTGACCTGCACCACCCCGCAGGAGGGCCGCGCGGGGTCAGCGGCGGCGGGCGCGGGTCAGCGCCAGCCCGCCGAGGGCCGTGCCGATCAGGCCCATCAGGAGCGCCACGTAGGCGCCGCCGAGGCCGTTGCCGGTGCCGAGGCCGCCGTCGGCGGTCGCGGCGACCACCGCCCCGAGGGCCGTGCCGGCCCCGCCCGCGACCAGGGCCGCGCCGGCGCCGGGCCGGGCGTTCCAGGTGCCGAGCAGGCGGGTGGAGCGGGCGAGGGCGCGCCTGCCGACGAGCGCGGCGACGAGGCCGGCCAGCGCGGCGACGACGGCCCCGAGCCGTCCGGCGCTCACGGCGTAGACGTCGGCGGCGGCGGGCCCGGCCAGGACGTGCGCGGCGGGCGGTGCGGCGGGCGGTGCGGCGAGGACGGTTCGGATCAGCATGGGGTTCCCTTCCCGGTGACGGATGTGGGCCGATCATGTCCGCCGGGCCCGGCGCCGGTCGTCCGGCGAACGCGGACAATCCCGGCTACCGCGGGGGCTGTGGAAGCGGTCCGGGTACCGCGTGCGCGGTAGCCGGGCGATCGTCCCGGCGCAGGAGTCGCCCGCGCGGGGCGTCCGGCTAGGGTTCGGCGCATGAGCGGGCCGCGGATCGGGGTCACCGACTGGGCGATCGCCCTGGGAACGGCCGCGATCCTGCTGGTCACCGGGCTGGCGGAGCCGCGCTCCGGCGCGGGTCCCGACCTGCTCGGCGGCGCGCTCCTGGTGGCCGGCGGCGTGTCGCTCGCCGCGTGACGGCTCGCGCCGCTGCCCGTCCTGGCCGGCACGGGGGCGTGCGCGGTGGGGTACCAGGCGGCCGGGTTCGACGTGCCCGCCGTCGCGTTCCTCGTCGCGGTGTACGCGGCCGTGCGGGCCGGGCACCGCACCGCCACGGTGGCGGCGAGCCTGGCCATGATGGCGGCCCTGCCCCTCGCCGCCCTGGCCTTCGGACCGGGCGACACGGGCGAGGCGTTCGCGCGGGCGCGCGGCGCGCTCGAACTGGCCTGGCTGATCGCCGCGGCCGCCGCGGGGGAGGCGCTGCGGCAGGCCGAGCGGCGGGCCGACGAGGCGGAACGCACCCGGGAGGAGACCGCGCGGCACCGCGCCGCCGAGGAGCGGCTGTACATCGCCCGCGAGCTGCACGATTCGCTCACCCACCAGATCTCGATCATCAAGGTGCAGGCCGAGGTCGCCGTCCATGTGGCGCGCCGGCGCGGCGAGCCGGTGCCGGAGGCCCTGCTGGCGATCCGGGAGGCCGGACGGGAGGCCACCCGGGAGCTGCGCGCGACGCTGGAGGCGCTGCGCGACGACGACACCGCCCCGCCGCGCGGCATCGACGACGTCCCCGACCTGGTCGAACGAGCCCGCGCCGGCGGGCTCGACGCGACCCTGACGATCGAGGGGCGGCGGGACGCCCTGCCCGCCGCGGTGGAACGCACCGTCTACCGGATCGTCCAGGAATCGCTCACGAACATCGTCCGCCACGCGGGCGGCGCCGCGGCGTCCGTCCGGATCGACTGCCGCGCGGACGGGGTCGCGGTGCGCGTCGACGACGACGGCGGGGCGTCGCCCGGGACCGCCGCGGCCCCCGGCATCGGGCTGCTCGGCATGCGCGAGCGGGTCGGCGCCCTCGGCGGCCGGCTGCACGCCGGACCGCGCGGCGAGGGCGGCTTCGCCGTCCGGGCGGAACTGCCGGTGGAGCCGTCGTGATCCGTGTCCTGCTGGTCGACGACCAGCCCCTGATCCGCAGCGGGTTCCGCGCGCTCCTCGACCTCGAGGACGACATCACCGTGGTGGCCGAGGGCGCCGACGGCGCGGAGGGCCTGGCCCTGGCCCGGGAGCACCGGCCGGACGTCGCCCTGATCGACGTCCGGATGCCGGTCGCCGACGGCATCGAGGCGACCCGGCGCATCGTCGCCGACCCGTCCCTCACCGGGGTGCACGTCGTCATACTGACCAACTACGGGATGGACGAGTACGTCTTCGACGCGCTGCGCGCCGGGGCCGCCGGTTTCCTCGTCAAGGACATCGTGCCGGAAGACCTCCTGCACGCCGTGCGCGTCGCCGCGCGCGGCGACGCCCTGCTCGCCCCCTCGATCACCCGCAAGCTCATCGACCGGTACGTCGCCCACCCGCCCGACGGCGGGACCGGGGCGGGACTGGAGGAGCTGACGGCCCGCGAGCGCGAAGCCGTCGTGCTGGTCGCGCGCGGCCTGTCCAACGACCAGATCGCCGAACGCATGGTCATCACCCCGATGACGGCGAAGACGCACGTCAACCGGGCCATGAGCAAGCTCCGCGCCCGCGACCGCGCCCAGCTCGTCATCCTCGCCTACGAATCCGGCCTGGTGACTCCCCGCAACAACTCCTGACCCCGCCGGGGAACGGGACGTACTGTGTGGCGGCAACCGATTTACGGCTCGGCGACGCGCAAGCGAATAAACGGTTAAGCCTGTGAGTAATTCGAGCGACGCGGGCGCGAAACGCGGGCGAATTTCGGGTGACGTTCGGGCGGCTCGCGGGAGAAAGCCGCGCGGACGCTCGTTGCCGGGGCCTGCGTGCCGGGACGGCCGGCGCCGGATGTGCGTCGAACATGCAGGTCACAGGACGTTCCGGAGTGCGACCCGCGATCGCCGCGTTCGGGCCCGTAGGTGATGGAATAGGTCCAGGGTCGCGAATTCCTCATGTGTCCGTACACACTGGGTTCGAGTACGGCAACGACGTTTTGAAGAACGTGCTGCACGCTCGCGGCTTTAGCTACAATCCGACCGATAAGCGAGACTTTCGCGGTCCGCGACGCCGCCGTCGCGCGCCCTTTTGAGAGGGCCCCCGGCGCGGCCACCGCAATTAGGAGATTGCCCATGCCCGTGGAATCCGGGGACCCCGTCCCCGCGGCGAGACCGGTGATCGGCGACGCGGAGATCGACGCCGCGGTGCGGGTGCTGCGCAGCGGGCGGGTCGTGCAGGGGCCGGAGGTCGCCGCGTTCGAGGAGGAGTTCTCCGCGCTCGTGGCCGGACGGCACTGCGTCGCGGTCAACTCGGGGACGTCGGCGCTGCACCTGGCGTTGCTGGCGCTGGGGATCGGGCCCGGCGACGAGGTGATCGTGCCGTCGTTCACGTTCGCGGCGACGGCGAACGCGGTGCGGCTGACCGGGGCGGAACCGGTGTTCGCCGACATCGAGCCGGGCTCCTTCTGCCTCGACCCGGACGCGGCGGCGGCGGCGATCACACCGCGCACCGCGGCGATCATGCCCGTGCACCTGTACGGGCATCCGGCGGCGATGGACCGGTTCGCGGCGCTCGCCGAACGGCACGGCCTGGCGCTCGTCGAGGACGCGGCGCAGGCGCACGCGGCGAGCCTGCACGGGGTCCCGGCGGGCGCTCTCGGCACGGTGGGCTGCTTCAGCTTCTACCCGACGAAGAACATGCACGCGCTCGAGGGCGGCATGGTCACGACGGCGGACGCCGAGGCGGCCCGGACGCTGCGGCTGCTGCGGAACCAGGGCATGGAGGAGCGGTACGCGAACGAGATCGTCGGGGCGAACCTGCGGCTGACGGACGTCGCGGCGGCCGTCGGACGGGTGCAGCTCGGGCGGCTCGGGGAGTGGACGGAGCGGCGGCGCGCCAACGCCGCCTTCCTCGACGCGAAGATCACCGGGGCGGTGCCGCCGCCGGTCGCCGCGGGGGCGCGGCACGTCTACCACCAGTACACGGTCCGGGTCCCCGGGAGGCGCGAGGCGATGCGGCGGCATCTGGACGAGCGCCGCATCGGCAACGCCGTCTACTACCCGACGCCCGTCCACCGGCTGCGGCCGTTCCTCCGGGACGGCGGGCCCGATCCCCGCTGGGACCTGCCGGAGACCGAGCGCGCGGCGGCCGAGGCGGTGTCGCTGCCGGTGCATCCGACCCTCACCGAGGCGGAGCTGGCGCGCGTCGCCGACGCCGTGAACGAGGGAGGTGCGGCATGAGCGACCTGCGGGCTGGCCTCGTGGGGCTCGGCGTGATGGGGCGCAACCACGCGCGGGTGCTGGCGTCGATGGGCGGCGTCGAGCTCGTGGGGGTCGTCGACCCGCGCGGCGGGGCCGTCCCGAACGGGGTGCCGCTGCTGGAGTCGCTGGACGAGCTGCAGGCGCTCGGCGTCGACTACGCGGTGGTGGCGTGCCCGACGGCGCTGCACGAGGAGATCGGGCTGCGGCTCGCGGACGCGGGCGTCGCCGCGCTGATCGAGAAGCCGCTCGCGGACTCGGTGGAGGCGGCCGGACGGCTGGTCGCGGCGTTCGAGTCGCGGGGGCTCGTCGCGGGCGTCGGGCACATCGAGCGGTACAACCCGGCGCTGCAGAGCATGCGGGCGCGGCTGGAGGCGGGCGAGCTGGGCGAGGTGTTCCAGGTGGTGACGCGCCGGCAGGGGCCGTTCCCGCACCGGATCTCCGACGTCGGCGTGGTGAAGGACCTCGCGACCCACGACATCGACCTGACCGCGTGGGTGACCGGCCAGGACTACGTGTCGATCTCCGCGCACACGGTGGCGCGCAGCGGCCGCCCGCACGAGGACATGGTGGCCGCGGTGGGGCGGCTCGCGGACGGCTCGATGGTGAACCACCTCGTGAACTGGCTGAGCCCGCTGAAGGAGCGGACGACGGTGGTGACGGGCGAGCGCGGCTGCTTCGTCGCCGACACGCTCACCGCCGACCTGACGTTCCACGCGAACGGCGAGGTCAGCAACGAATGGGAGGCGCTGCGGAACTTCCGCGGCGTCTCGCAGGGCGACACGATCCGCTACGCGATCCCGAAGCCGGAGCCGCTGCGGGTCGAGCACGAGCGGTTCCGGGACGCCGTCCGCGCGGGGGACGGGACGGGCGGGATCGTCACGCTGCGGCAGGCGCTCCGGACGGTCGAGGTGTCGGCGGCGGTGCTGGAGTCGGCCGAGACGGGCGAGACGGTGTCGCTGAAGGCGGCGTCGGAGGTGCTGGGTGTCGGCTGAGACGGGGAGGCGGAGCATGCGGATCTGCGTGGTCGCGCTCGGGAAGATCGGGCTGCCGCTGGCGGTGCAGTTCGCCCGCAAGGGGCACCGGGTGGTCGGCGCCGACGTGAACGAGCGGGTGGTGGCCGACGTGAACGCCGGCCGGGAGCCGTTCCCCGGCGAGGCCGGCCTGGGCCGGTACCTCGCCGAGACGGTCGCGGACGGGCGGCTGACCGCGACGACGGACACGGCGGCGGCCGTCGCCGGGTCCGAGGCGGTCGTGGTGGTGGTGCCGCTGTTCGTCGACGAGGACGGCACGCCCGACTTCGGCTGGATGGACGACGCGACGCGGGCCGTCGCGGCGGGACTGCGGCCGGGGACGCTCGTCAGCTACGAGACGACGCTCCCGGTCGGGACGACGCGGACCCGGTGGGCGCCGATGCTCGCCGAGGGGTCCGGCCTGCGGGCGGGCGCGGACTTCCACCTGGTGTTCAGCCCCGAGCGGGTGCTGACCGGCCGGGTGTTCGCGGACCTGCGGCGCTACCCGAAGCTCGTCGGCGGCATCGACGACGCGTCCGCGCGGCACGGGGCGGAGTTCTACGAGCGGGTGCTGGACTTCGACGAGCGGCCCGACCTCGACCGTCCGAACGGGGTGTGGGACCTCGGGTCGGCGGAGGCGGCCGAGCTGGCGAAGCTGGCGGAGACGACGTACCGGGACGTCAACATCGGGCTCGCGAACCAGTTCGCCCGGTACGCGGGCGCGATCGGCGTGGACGTCATGAAGGTGATCGACGCCTGCAACACCCAGCCGTACAGCCACATCCACCGGCCGGGCATCGCGGTCGGCGGGCACTGCATCCCGGTCTATCCGCGCATGTACCTGTGGAACGACCCCGGCGCGACGGTCGTCCGGGCGGCCCGGGACGCCAACGTCGCGATGCCCGAGTACGCGACGGGCCTGCTCGCGGACGCCTACGGGGACCTGACGGGCGCGCCGGTGCTCGTCCTCGGCGCCGCGTACCGGGGCGGCGTCAAGGAGACGGCGTTCTCCGGCGTCTTCCCGACGGTCGAGGCGCTGCGCGCGCGCGGAGCCGTCCCGTACGTGTCCGACCCGATGTACACGGCGGAGGAACTGGACGGCCTCGGCCTGCCGCCGCACCGGGGCGAACCGGTGACGGCCGCGATCGTCCAGGCCGACCACGCCGAGTACCGCACGCTCGGGTCGTCCGACATCCCCGGGGTGAAGGTGCTGGTGGACGGCCGCCGCGTCACCGACCCGGCCCGCTGGGCGGGCGTGGCCCGCGTCGTCATCGGCGCCCCGGCCGAAGGGGCCGGTCCCGGGACGCCGCACTAGGCGTTCAGAACGTACGGCGGCCCGCCCATCCCGGACATCGACGGACCACTGGAGAACCGAATGCCACCCGAAGACGAGACGGCTCCCGCCGCGCCCCCCAGCGCGTCCCCCACAGCGTCCCCCACAGCGTCCCCCGCAGCGACTTCCGCAGCGCCTTCCACAGCGCCTTCCAGCGGGACGCGCGGCCGCATCGTCATGCTCGTCGACAACGACGTCGTGCGCGACTCGCGGGTGCAGAAGGCGGCGACGTCCGCCGCCGCCGCGGGCTGGGAGGTGCACCTCCTCGGCTGCACGGGCGGGCGGAAGCGGAGCTGGGAGCTGGGCGGCGCGCACGTGCGCCTCGTGCGGCTCAACCACACGCTGGTGCCGGGCAAGAAGCACACCGTGCTGCGGGCGACGCTGCGCCGCCCGCTCGCCTACGGGCACCCGAACGTGGCCGACTACCGGCGCCGGCTCGTCCGGTCCCGGCGGGCCGACCTGGCCGCGAGCCGGCTCGAGCCCGGGACGGGCCCGGCGCGCAAGGGCTGGCTGCTGGCGCGGGGGGCCGCGGCGAAGGCCCAGGCCCGGTGGGTCGCGGTGCGGGCCCGGCAGACGGACGCGCTCGCGGCGGCCCGCCAGAACCGCGACTCGCCGCTGGAGCGGCTGGCGATCCGGTTCTGGCAGGCGCTCCTCGGCGACCGGGCCTGGCGCGTCCTCGACCGGAACCTGTGGGACTGGGACAGCGCGTACAAGAACGTCATCGACGAGCTCGAACCGGACATCATCCACGCGAACGACTTCCGGATGCTCGGGGTCGGCGCGCGGGCCGCGCGGCGGGCGCGCGCGAAGGGGCGGACGGTGAAGCTCGTCTGGGACGCGCACGAATTCCTGCCGGGCATCCGGCCGTGGGGGACCGGGCCGCGCTGGATCCCCGCGATGTGCGCGCACGAGCGCGAGTACGCGGGCGACGCCGACGCGGTGCTGACGGTGTCGGAGGCCCTCGCCGACCGGCTCGTCCAGGGGCACGGCCTGCGGGAGAAGCCCACCGTCGTGCTGAACGCCCCGGTCACCGAGGGGGAGCCGGGAGGGGACGAGCCGGTCCCGGACATGCGGGAGCTGTGCGGCGTCGGCCCGGACGTCCCGATCGCCGTCTACAGCGGCAGCGCGTCCCGGCAGCGCGGCCTCGACATCATGATCGACGCGCTGCCGCGGCTGCCGGAGCTGCACGTCGCGCTGGTCGTCGCGACGGCCCGCTCGGAGTACGTCCGGAGCCTGGTCGCGCGCGCCGCCGAACTCGGCGTGGACGACCGGGTCCACCTGCTGCCGTACGTCCCGTTCGACCAGGTCGTCCCGTTCCTGGCGGCGGCCGACCTCGGCGTCATCCCGATCCACCACTGGCCCAACCACGAGATCGCGCTGATCACGAAGTTCTTCGAGTACTCGCACGCGCGGCTGCCGATCGTCGTGAGCGACGTCCAGGCGATGGGCGACATGGTGAAGAACACCGGGCAGGGCGAGGTGTTCCGCGCCGAGGACCTGGACGACTACGTGCGGGCGGTCGAGGCGGTGCTCGGCGACCCGGGCCGGTACCGGACCGTGTACGACGACCGTCCCGACCTGCTCCGCGAGTGGACGTGGGAGGCGCAGGCCGAGGTGCTCGACGGCGTCTACACCCGCCTGCTGCCCGCCGCCGCCCGGACGCCCGCGCCGGTCGCCGACGCGTCCGCCGCGCCCCTCGTCGGCGCCCGGGACCGGGCGTGACGGTACCCGGAGACCGCGACACGGCCGCCCGGGACGCGGCCGCCCGGGACGCGGCCGCCCGGGACGCGGCCGCCCGGGACGCGACCGCCCGGGGCGCGACCGCCCGGGGCGCGACCGGCCGGGACGTGGCGGTCGTCACCCCCTGGTACCCCAACCCCCAGCAGGAGTGGGCCGGGGCGTTCGTCGAGGCGATGGTCGACGCGACCGCGCCGGGCTGCGGCGACGTCACCGTCTACCACACCGAGGCGTGGCTGATGCGGCAGCCGCCGGAGGAGGTCGAGGCGGCGCGCGCGGCGCACCGCCGCCTGCTGCCCGTCGCGCTGCACCCCCAGCCGGCCGTCGCGGGCGCCCGGCTGCTGCGCGTCCCCGTCCCGACCGTGCCCGAGTACACGTTCGCGGACCTCGCCCGCGAGCACGCGTCGTGGCTGCGGGAGGCGCTCGGCGGCGAGCCGATCCCGGCGCCGGTCGTGCACGCCCACGTGGGGCTGCGCGGCGGCTGGACCGCGCTGCAGAACGCCCGCCCGGACGCGCGCGTGTTCGTCACCGAGCACGCGTCCTTCCTCGACAAGGTGCTGGCGCAGCCCGACTCGCGGGAGCTGTACGAGCAGGTCCTCGACCGCTGCGACGGGTTCTTCGTCGTGACGGACGTCCTGCGGGACAGGCTCGCCGAGACGTTCCCCGGGCTCGCGGACAAGATCCGGCCGATCGCGAACCCGATCTCGTTCGCGACGCCGCGGCCCCGTCCCGTCACCGAGCTGCGCCGCTGGCTGTACGTCGGCTCGCTCGTCGAGCGCAAGGGCGTCGGCCCGCTGCTGGAGGCATTCGCCGAATGCCGCGCCGACGACCCCGGGCTGACCCTGACCATGGCGGGGGCGGGCCCGCTGGCCGGGGCGCTCGCGGACCGCGCCGCCGAACTCGGCGTCGGCGGCGCGGTGACGTTCCCCGGCGCCGTCCCCCCGGACCGGGCGGCGCGGCTCATGCGGGAACACGACCTCCTCGTGCACGCGGCCCGGTACGAGACGTTCGGCGTGACGGTCGTCGAGGCGGTCGCGGCGGGGACGCCGGTGCTCGTCACCCGCTGCGGCGGCCCCGAACGCACCCTCGCGGGTGTGGCGGACGCGGCCGGGGAAATGATCGACGTCGCGGACACCCCGGCGCCGATCGTCGCGGGCTACCGCCGGCTCCGCGACCGCTTCCCGGACGGGCTCGACCTGCCGAGGGCCCGGGCCGTCCTGGACGAGCGCTTCGGCTACCGCACGGTCGCGGAGGCGCACCACCGCCACTGGTTTCCCGGCGCCGCGGAGGCGGACGCGCCGGACGAGAGGGAGGTAGCGTGAACGTCCTGTTCGTCGCCCTCGGCGGCACCCGCAGGCCCGCCGTCGTACGGGAGTCCGCGCGGGTCGTCGCGGACGGCGGCGAGGCCGCGGTGCTCGTCGGCGCGTCGTCGGCGTGGGCGCGGGAACCGCTGCCGGACGGCGTCGACACCGTCGAGCTGCCCGCGCTCGAACGCCGCTACCGTCCCGCCGCCGTCCGGATCCCGCTGTACCGGATCCCGCGGCTGCTGGTCCGCGCCTGCCTGCCCGGACCGCTCCGCGGGCTCGGCGACCGGATCGACGGCGCGTACCGGCGGCGCGTCGCCCGTCCCGTCGACCGGATGCTGGCCCGCCTCTACCGGCGCGACCCGGCCGCCGTCCGGCGCCGGGTGGTCGACCGGGAGGTGCTGCGCCGCCGGTCCGTCGACCTCGTCGTCGTCGGCGACCCGCAGTCGCTGGCGACCGCGTCCGAACTCGCGGGCGTCATCGCGGGGGCGGGCGCGCGGCTCGCCTACTCCATCGCCCACGAGCGGCCCCGGGCCGGTTACGCCGGAGGATGACCCCCACATGACCGAACGCCGTCCCCGGCTGCTCTACCTCGCGTTCTACTTCCCGCCGTCCCGCGCCAGCGGCGTCTACCGGCCCCGCGCGACCGCGAACCGGCTGGCCGAGCTGGGCTGGGACGTCACGGTCTTCGCGGCGCCGCTGCCGTTCCTGTACGACACGATCGGCTCGGTCGACGACGGGCTGCTCGCCACGATCGACCCGCGCGTCACGATCGTCCGCCCCGACCTGAACCGGTTCCTGTGGCAGACGAACGTGCGCGACTACAGCCGGTTCCGCGCGACGTTCCCGCACCTCGCGCAGTCGATGTACACGTGGGGGCAGGACCACGTGTTCCCCGAGCGCTACGCGTCCTGGGCGCGCGACGCCGTCCGGAAGGCGCTGCGGATCCACGTGCGCCGCAGGTTCGACGTCGTCCTCGCGACCGGGAACCCGTTCGCGTCGTTCGGTGCCGCGTGGGCGTTCCACAAGCTGACCCGGACGCCGTACGTCGTCGACTACCGCGACTCCTGGACGCTCGACCAGTTCACCGAGACGCCGAGGTACGGCGACGGCCATCCCGCGTGGCGCTGGGAGCGCCGGGTGCTGAGGTCGGCGGCGAACTCGCTGTACGTCAACGACGCGCAGCGCGAATGGCACGCCGGGCGCTACCCGGAGGCCGCCGGCAGGATGATGACCGTCCTGAACGGCTGGGACGCCGACACGCTCCCGGCGGCCGCCGAGCCGCCGCCCGCCGCGCGGACGGCGCCGGGCGGGCACGCGCCCCGGTTCACGTTCGTCGGCACCGTCACCGGCGAGCAGCCGATCGAGGCGCTGGCCGAGGGGTTCGCGCGGGCCCGCGAGCACGCCGACATGGGCCGCGCCGTCCTCGACCTGTACGGGTACTTCGGGTTCTTCAAGGACTCCGACAACGCGCTGCGCCGCCGGTTCGGCGGCGAACCCGGCGGCGACGCCCTCGCCCCCGGCGTCCGCCACCGGGGACCCGTGTCGAAGACGGCGCTCGCCGGCGTCTACCGGGACTCCGACGTCCTCGTGTTCCTGAACGGCGGCGGACGATACGTGACCTCGGGGAAGATCTTCGAGTACATGGCGGCCGGACGGCCCATCGTGTCGGTCCACACGCCGGGCTCGGCGGCCGAGGAGCTCCTGCGGGGCTATCCGCTGTGGTTCAACCCCGGCGGGCTCGACCCGGCGGCCGTCGCCGCGTCGATGGTGGAGGCCGCGAAGGCGGCGGCCGGGCTGGACGAGCGGCAGGTCGCCGACGCCCGCGCCTACGCGGACCGCTTCGAACGGACCGTGGCCCTCGAACCGCTCGTGCGGCGGCTCGGCGAACTGGCCCGGTGAGAGGAGACGCCGACGTGACCGAGACGCCCCGGGTGATCGTCCTCGCGATGGATCCCGCGCTGAGGACGGACGCGGCGCCGAGCGTGGAGCCCCGGCGCCAGTACCGGCGGATCATCGGGCTCGCGGCCCACTTCGCCGAGGAGGGCGCCGAGGTCGACGTGGTGACGGCCGAACCCGGCGGCTGGGACGCCCTGGACGGCCGGGTGCGCCTGCACCGGCTCGACGAGGCCGAGGCCCGGCACCCCCTCCCGTGGCTGGAGCACACGCTCGTCGTGCGGGTGCCGCGGCTCCTCGCGCGGCCGGTGAAGCGGCTCGGCCGTCCGGGCGCCCGGCTGGACCGCGCGCGGAGCACCGCGTCCACGACCGTCCACCGGCGCGTCTTCCTGCCGTTCTACCGGCACGCCCGCCCGCTCGTCCTGGCCCGCGTCGCCCGCCGCCTCCCCCGCGACGTCCGGACGGCCCCGCTCGCCCGCGTCATCGTGATGGACCGGACGTCCGTGCCGCTCGCCCGCCGGCTGGCCCGCCTGCACCCGGACGCCGTCGTGACGACCCGGCAGGACCGGAGCCTGCGGGCCGCGCCGTGACCGTTCAGCGCTTCTCGGCCAGCTCGCCGGACGCCTCCGCGTAGACCTCGCCCGTGCGGGGGCACTCCCACGTGCCCGGCTCGCCCGGCCGCTCGGCCAGCCGGACCCCGGCGCGCCCGACCCACCCGATCCGGCGCGCCGGGACGCCCGCGACGAGCGCGAAGGCGGGGACGTCGCGGGTCACGACCGCGCCGGCCGCGACCATCGCCCACCGCCCCACCCGCACCGGCGCGACGCACACGCTCCGCGCGCCCAGCGAGGCGCCCTCGGCCACGTGGACTCCGACGGCCTCCCAGTCCGCGGCCCGCTTCAGCCTGCCGTCCGGGTCCACCGCGCGCGGGGCCCGGTCGTTGGTGAGGACGACCGCGGGCCCGACGAACACGCCGTCCTCGAGCACGGCCGGTTCGTAGACGAGCGCGTGGTTCTGCAGTTTCACGTTGTCGCCGATCCGCACGCCCGACCCGACGTACGCGCCCCGCCCCACGATGCACCCCGCGCCGAGCCGGGCGCCCTCGCGGACCTGGGCGAGTTCCCACACGGTCGTCCCGTCCCCGATCTCCGCGGACGGATCGACCTGCGCGCTCGGCAGGATCCGGTGGTTCATGCGGTGCCCTCCATGTTCTCCGTGCCATGTTCTGCGTGCCGGACGTCGGTCGGTTCACAGCACGCTCTCCAGTTCGTCGTCCGTGCCGTCGATCAGGCGGTCGGCGATGGCGCGGTGCGAGGGGGCCAGCAGCGCCAGCAGGCCGGGGGTGGCCCAGGCGTCCAGCAGCTCGCGGCACCCGGCGAGCATGACCTTGCGGTCGTCGGCGGAGGCGCCCGGGTAGCTTCGCTGGAGCCGCCCGCAGACCTCCAGCCGCAGGTAGCGGTGGTGCAGCGCCTCCCGGACGGCGCCCGGCGCGGTGTGGTCGGCGACCAGCCGCATCGCGGCGGCGACGATCGCGTAGACGTCGGCGTGGGCGGCGCCGCCCGACTGGGTCGCGCTCGTCCCGTCCGCACGGGCCGCCCAGTAGTAGCAGTCGTGGTCGGCGAGGACGGACACGCCCCGCGCCCGCAGGTACGCGCCCGCGGTGAACAGCTGGTCCTCGTGCGACGGGACGCCCTCGACGAAGCGCAGCCCGGCGTCCTCGAGGAGCGAGCGGCGGAGCAGTTGCAGCGCCGCCATCGACATCCGGCCGAACAGGTCGCAGCCGGGGTCGAGCACGTGCGTGCGCTCGATCGTCGCGTCGAACAGCCCCCGCGCGATCCTCCGCCCCCCGACCCCGACCTGCTTGCCGAGGACGACGTCGGTCCCGTTGCGTTCGGCCATCGCGACCGTCCGCTCGAGGGCTTCGGGGGCGAGCCGGTCGTCGGCGTCCAGGAAGAACACGAACCGCCCGGTCGCCAGCTCCAGTCCCCGGTTGCGCGGCGCACCGGGCCCGCCGGAGTTCGCCTGGTGCACGACCGTCACCCGGTCGCCCGCGAGCACGTCGCCCGCGAGGGCGTCGAGCAGTTCGCCCCCGCCGTCGGTGGAGCCGTCGTCGACGGCGATGACCTCGATCCGGTCGGCGGGGAGAGACTGCGCGGCAACGGACGCCAACGCGCCGCGCAGGGTGCTCCGGCAGTTGTAAACCGGAACGACGACACTGACCAGAGGGCTCGCCATGCGGCTAATTTAGCGGCCCTCGATCACCGTCGTATCCGCAGGCCACGGCGTCGCCCCGCATTTCTCGCCCGTCATCGACGGGCAAGGGAACAAAGCATGTCCACGTCGTTAACCGCGCATTTCCACAAGGATTCTCCTTGTTGGGCGGTCGCATTTCCCGGGCGTGCCCCCGTCCGCGCGCGGGCCCGTCGCCGGGGGGCCGAGCGGGTCAGGCGGCGGCTTCGCTGCGGGCGGGGGCGGTGACCGCGGTGATGAAGCGGGCCGTGTCGCGCATGGCGGCGCTCGCCTCCGGGAGGACGCGGTTCAGGATCTGGAAGACGTGCATCTGGCCGTTCCACACCTGGAGCTCGCAGTCGGCGCCCGCGGCGGTGAGGGCGTCCGCGAGGGCCTCGGCCTCCGGGCGCAGGACCTCGGCGCCGCCGACCTGGATCAGGACGGGCGGGGTGTCCGTCCACGCGCAGGTGAGGAGCGCGACGCGGGGGTCGTCGAAGCCGTCCGGGCCGACGACGAGGCGGGCGACGCGGCGCGCGGAGCGCGCGCTGATGTAGGGGTCGCGGGCGTCGGCCTTCGTGGAGAGCTCGCAGGTCAGGTCGACCCACGGGGAGAAGAGGACGAGCCCCGCGGGGGACGGCAGGCCGGTGCGGCAGATCTCGCCGGTGAGCGCCGCCGCGAGGTGCCCGCCGGCCGAGTCGCCGGCGAGGACGATGCCGGACGGCGGGACGCCGCGGGCCAGCAGCCATCGGTACGCGGCGACGGCGTCTTCGAGGGGGGCCGGGAAGGGGTGCTCGGGCGCGAGGCGGTAGCGGGGGACGAGCACCGGCAGGTTCGTCTCGAGGGTGAGCCGCGCGGTGATCGGCCGGTGCGTGCGGGGCGAGCAGAGCACGTAGCCGCCGCCGTGCAGGTACAGGATCGCGCCGGGCGCGGCCTCGGCGTCGCGGCCGACGACCCATTCGCCGGTGACGGGCGGTTCGCCGGATTCGACGCCCGGGTCCCGGAGGGGGCGGACCTGGACGCGCTGGGTGTGCCGGATCAGCCAGGACGCGGCGTCCACGGTGGAGCGGGCGGTGCGGATGCTCCCGGCGTGGCCGGGGATGCGGTCCATGAAGGGGTGGACGCCGAGGCGGAGCGCGTTGCTGATCATGCGGCTGCGTACGCTCGGGTCCATCGTTCCTCCACGGTTCCTTTGTGGTCAGGTAGATATATGCCCAAATCTGGCCAGTTGTGCACGTCACACATCGGACACGGAACCCGCGGCCGGTGTGAGCCGCGCCATAGGCGGGGCGCGATAGCGTGAGGTCATGAGCAGTCCCGCCCCTCAGTCGCCCGACGCGCCCGGTCCGTGCGGGCTCGAGATCCTCTGGGACGAGCGGCTCACTTCCTACGATTTCGGCCCCGGGCACCCCCTGAATCCCGTGCGCGTCGAGTTGACGATGCGGCTCGCGCGTGAGCTGGGCGTCCTCGACCGTCCGAACGTGCGGGTCGCCGCGCCGGAGCCCGCGGACGACGCGCTGCTCCGGCTGGTGCACGAGGAGTCGTACATCGCGTCCGTCCGGCATTCGGGCGCGACCGGGCTGCCGGAGCCGCGGCACGGGCTCGGCACCGACGACAACCCGGTCTTCCTCGGGATGCACGACGCGTCCGCGCTGGTGACGGGCGCGTCGGTGGCGGCGGCCGAGGCGGTGTGGAACGGGACGGCCGAGCACGCGGCGAACATCGCGGGCGGGCTGCACCACGCGCTGGCGGGCGCCGCGAGCGGGTTCTGCGTCTACAACGACCCGGCGGTCGCCATCGCGTGGCTGCTGGAACAGGGCGCCGAGCGCGTCGCGTACGTCGATGTGGACGTACACCACGGCGACGGGGTGCAGATCGCGTTCGCCGACGACCCGCGCGTCCTGACGATCAGCCTGCACGAGACGCCGCGCACCCTGTTCCCCGGCACCGGGTTCCCGAACGAGACGGGCGCGGCGGGCACGTCGGTGAACGTGGCGCTGCCGCCGGGCACCGGGGACGCGCAGTGGCTGCGGGCGTTCGACGCGATCGTCCCGCCGCTGCTGCGCCGGTTCCGGCCGCAGGTCCTGGTCACCCAGCACGGCGCCGACGCGCACACGCTCGACCCGCTGGCGCATCTGACGCTGAGCGTGGACGGGCAGCGCGCCGCGGCCGCCGCGCTGCACCGGCTCGCGCACGAGACGGCGGGCGGCCGCTGGGTGGCGACCGGCGGCGGGGGCTACGAGCTGGTGCAGGTGGTGCCGCGCACGTGGACGCATCTGCTCGCGGAGGCCGCCGGCGGGCCGATCCCGCCGGAGACGCAGACGCCGGACGACTGGCGCGCGTTCGTCCGGCTGCGGACCGAGGAGATCGCCCCGCGCCGGATGACGGACGGGACCGACGTGGTGGAGGTGCACAGGTGGGGGAACGGCTACGACCCGGCGAATCCGGTGGATCAGGCGATCCTGGCGACGCGGCGGGCGGTCTTCCCGGAGCACGGCCTCGACCCGATGACGGACGAGTGATGGACGCGCCCACGCGCGCCGACCTGCGGGCGCACATGGTCCGGACGATGATCGCCGGTGACGTCGCGACGCCGCGCCAGAACAATCTGCTGCACTACCGCCGGATGGCGGCGGGGCACCCGTACTACCAGTTCGGCTTGGAGCTCGACCCGTCGTGGACCGAGCAGTCCGTGCTGGAGATGATGGTCGAGCGCTGCGGCGTCGACCCGGACCCCCGGCACATGTACGGGGACGACACCATCGACCCCGACATCACGCTCGACGCCCTCGAGGCGATGGGGAAGCGCATCGGGCTCGCCGCGGAGAGGAAGGAGAACGTGGTCGTCGCCACCGGGCACCCGGCCACGCTCACACCCCTTTACCAGGCCGTCGCGCGCGCTCTGCTGGGCGCCGGGTGCACGGTGCTGACGCCCGCGCGCGGTTGGACGTACGAGATCGGGACGGACTACGGCGGTTCGGACCTGCGGCGCCTGGTGTACGCCGAGCCGGGCGTCGCGATGCTGGAGAGCGAGGACGGCCGCACGCAGCACACGCACGACCCGCACCCGATGGAGGCGATGCTGCGCGAACTCGCCGCCGATAGCGGGTCCGAGGGCGGTGCGGGCGGTAAACCGGAATTCTGGCCGGATCTGGCCATCGCCGATCACGGGTGGGCCGGAGCGGCCGGGCAGGCGGGCATCGACACCGTCGGGTTCGCGGACTGTAACGATCCGGCGCTGTTCGCCGGCGCCGCCGAGGGCAAGGTCGACGTGGTCGTCCCGCTCGACGACGGCGTGAACCCGCACCATTACGCCCCTTTGACCGCCTTCATCCTCGGGCACGCGGGGCTGCACGCCACCGGCTGAGCCCGCCCGTCCCGTAAGTTCCCCCGCCCGTTCGTCACCCTGCGTCACCGTGAACGGGCGGGCGTGACGCATGCGCTCGTCCGGGACCCCTCGTGACGCATGGGACGCAGGTCGATCCGGGGTCGTGCTTCACATCGGACGGTCGTGTCGTGCGGCGCGTCCGGGACGGGCGCGGCACGCGTATCAGCACTGTGGCGCCCCGGCAAGGTCCGGAGACGGAAATGCGTGGAATCCCCTCTTGCGACGCGCGATACGCGATTTACGCTGGAGGAAGTACACGTGCGTGATCAAAGTCACCCCGAAGGACCGGTGCGCGGCACGTGTGGAAGAGGGCGTCCGATGAGTTCAGGCGAGCGACCTCTGAGCGAGGTCAGGTTCCTGACGGTGGCCGAAGTGGCGGCGGTGATGCGGGTGTCCAAGATGACCGTCTACCGCCTCGTCCACTCGGGCGAGCTGCCCGCGATCCGCGTGGGCCGTTCGTTCCGCGTCCCCGAGCAGGCCGTACACGACTACCTGCGCGAAGCGTACATCGAGGCCGGATGACGGGGCGGCGGCGGTCCGGGCCGCGGGCCCGCGGCGGCCGCCGGGCCGGCACCCGGCCGCGCGACGGGGACTGAGGACGGGACCCCGGCGGCGCGGCCGCCGGAGACGGGAGGACACCGCACGGGACGGGCGCGCCCGTCCCGGCGCGAACAGGCGGCGTCCGGTGCCGTGCCGAGCGCGGCGCCGGACACCCGCACCGGACGGCCGCACGCGTCGGCCGCGCCGGCGCGGCCGACGCGTCCGCGTCACCCCGCGGACGCCTCCCCGCCATGCCGGCGCATGATCCGCGCCGGTACGGCGGTACTCTTGACCACTGGACCGTGCGCGCATCATCGAGTGAGCCGTCGAGCGACCTCGCCCGCGGCACGTCCGGACCGCACATCACCCGATACGCCGGAGCGAGGTCTCGTGGGCTCTGTCATCAAGAAGCGTCGTAAGCGGATGGCGAAGAAGAAGCACCGCAAGCTGCTGAAGAAGACGCGCATCCAGCGCCGCAACAAGAAGTGAGCGCGCCGGCCGCCCGGCCGTAGAGGATGGGGCCCACAGTGTCGTCCACGCCCGCGGCCCGTGTCGTCCTCGTCACGGGCGTGTCCCGTCTCCTGGGGGCGCGGGTCGCGCACGCGCTGCAGGCCGACCCGGGCATCGAGCGGGTGATCGGGGCGGACACGGTCCCGCCCACGGCGCCGCTCGGCCGCACCGAGTTCGTCCGCGTGGACATCCGGACGCCCGGCATCGCGAAACTCATCGCGTCCGCCGGGGTCGACACGGTGGTGCACCTCAACCTGGTGACGTCCCCGTCCGTGCCGCGGGCGAAGGTGAAGGAACTCAACGTCATCGGCACGATGCAGCTGCTCGCGGCGTGCCAGCGTTCACCGGACGCGCGCAAGCTCGTCGTGCGGTCCTCGGCGGCCGTCTACGGCTCCTCCCCGAAGGACCCGGCGGTCTTCACCGAGCTGGACCAGCCCGTCGAGGCCCCCTCGTCGGGGTACGCCAAGGACGCGGTCGAGGTCGAGGGCTACGTGCGCGGCCTGATGCGCCGCCGCTCCGACCTGACCGTGTCCGTGCTGCGCTTCGCGAACTTCGTCGGCCCCGGCGTGGACTCCCCGTTCACCCGGTACCTGCGGCTTCCGGTCGTCCCGACGGTGCTCGGGTTCGATCCCCGGCTGCAGTTCGTCCACGAGGACGACGGCGTCGAGGTGCTGCGCCGCATGACCGTCGAGGACCACCCCGGCTGCTTCAACGTCGCCGGGGACGGCGTGCTGCTGCTCTCCCAGGCGCTGCGCCGCGCCGGGCGCCCGTCCGTGCCGGTCCCGGCCCCGTCGATCTCGGTGTTCGGCGACATGGGCCGCCGGTTCGCGGGCCTGTCCGGCTTCTCGCCCGAACTGCTGCGCTGGCTCACCTACGGGCGGGTCGTCGACACGTCCGCCCTGGCGGGCGCGCTGGCCTGGCGGCCCAAGTACGACACCGAGGCCGCCTTCGCCGACCTCGTCGCCGCCGGGGGCCCGGACCACGGCCCCCTCGGCCGCCTCGCGGCAGCCCTGGGCTCCGGCCGTTGAGCGCGCCCGGCCCCCGGGGGCATGCTCGGGCGGAGCGAGGGCATGAGCGTTGGTGTCACCGGGGGTGGGGGAACGCCGTCCGGAACGCAGCGAGCTCGGCCGAGTTCCGTCCCCGCCTGGTGGACGGCGGTTCGCCCGGCGGCGGATCGCCTTCCCCTGTCCTGCTCCGCAGGGGTCCGGTTCCTCCCCGCCCGAAGGCGGGGGTCTTCTCGGAGGTGTCCGATGAACGCCCACCATGAGGCAGACGAGGGCGCCCGGATCATCCCGCTCGCCGCGGCCCGGGAACGGGACGGCGGCGGGGACGAAAGGCGCGACGCGGGAAGCGACGCCCGGCGGGGCGGCGACGCCGCGAGCGGCGACCGGGACGCGGCGTCCGGCGGTCTCCGCTCCCTCGAACGCTCCCTCGGCCGCTCCCTGGAACGCCGCATCGCCGCCGGCCTGGAGTTCCTCAGCCGCCGCCTCACCGGCGACTACGAGGTCGACGAGTTCGGCTTCGACCCCGAGCTCAACGGGACGGTGCTGCTGCCGCCCGCCCGCGCCCTGTACGAGCACTGGTTCCGCGTCGAGCTGGCCGGCGTCGAGAACGTCCCGCGGGACGGCGGCGCGCTCGTCGTCGCGAACCACTCCGGCACGCTGCCGCTGGACGGCCTGATGCTGACGGTCGCGCTGCACGACCACGCGGGGCGCGACCTGCGGCTGCTCGGCGCCGACCTGATCTACCAGGTGCCCCTCCTCGGCCACCTGGCGCGCAAGGCGGGGCACACGCTCGCCTGCCAGGCGGACGCCGTCCGGCTGCTCGGCAAGGGCGAGATCGTCGGCGTGTTCCCCGAGGGGTACAAGGGCGTGGGGAAGCCGTTCGCCGACCGCTACAAGCTGCGGCGCTTCGGCCGCGGCGGGTTCGTCGGCACGGCGCTGCGCGCGGGCGTCCCGATCGTCCCGTGCGCGATCGTCGGCGCCGAGGAGATCTACCCGAAGATCGCCGACCTGCGCCCGCTGGCCCGCCTGCTCGGGCTCCCGTACTTCCCGGTGACGCCGACGTTCCCGCTGCTCGGGCCCGCGGGCCTCGTGCCGCTGCCGTCCAAGTGGATGATCGCCTTCGGGGAGCCGATGTACCTGGACGACTACGACGCCGAGGACGCCGACGACCCGATGACGGTCTTCGAGATCACCGACCACGTCCGGGAGAACGTCCAGCAGATGCTGCACGAGACGCGCCTGCGCCGCGGCCCCGCGTTCTTCTGACGGCTCAGCCGCCGCCGGGGGCGCACTCGTACGCGTCCACGGCCTTGAACGCGGCGATGCTCTCGTCGTTCCAGACGGGCTTCCAGACGTCGGCGACCCGCTTGCCGGGCTTCAGGTTCTCCGACGACGTCCTGATCGCCTCGACGGCGGTCCGGAAGTCGCCGGCGATGTCCGGCGGCGCGCTCGCCTCCATGGGCTCGGCGGTGCGGAGCGTCAGCACGGCCTTGCGCTTCAGCTCCTCCATGCCCGGCCCGTTCCCCTCGGCCTCCCGGGCGACGTCGGCCCGGTACGCCAGGGCGCCGACCTGGAAGGTGCTCAGATTGAGGCAGAACGCCGAGGTCGGCGAGGGGGACGGGCTGGGGGACGGGCTGGACGGCGCGGGTTCCGCGGCACGTGGCGGCTCGGCGGAGGAAGAGCAGCCCGCGAGCGCGAGCACTGCGGCGAGGGCGGCGGCCCCCGTACGGGCGATGGTCATGGCGGGAGCGTAGGGCGGCGGGCGCGGGAGGGGTCCCGCGATCCGGCTACCGGGACGTGAGGGCGGCGAGGTCGAGGGGCGGCCGCTCGACGGTCCGGGCGAGGATGCCGAGGGTGGCGCGCAGGCCCGCCTCCGGGATCACGGGGAAGATCCCCTTGTCGCGGTACTCCTCGTGGATCTCGCTCCAGTCGTAGTAGGACGTGACGAGGCTGCCCTCCGCGGCGGGTTCGACGCGGTAGCCGTACAGGTGCCGGACCGGCGGCTCGAGGTTCCCCTCGACCGTCCACTGGATGTGGGCGTCCGGCTCGAACTCGGTGATCACGACCGTGACGTCGTACTTGCCGAGCGGGTAGTCGTTGAGGGACTCGCGGTCCATGTGGACGACGAACGTGTCCCCGGCCTTCGTGACCCGATCGCCCTCGGCCGACTGGAGCATGCCGGAGCTGTCGATCGCCACGTGCCCGCGCGGGTCGGTGAGCACCGCGAACACGGTCGCGGGCGGCGCGGCGATCGTCCGCCGGACCTCGAATCGTTCTTCCATGTTCGCAATCCTTAACACATCGGACTACCCGCCGGAAGATCAGGAATCGACCGGCAGGTAGATCGTCTCCCGGCGTTCACGCGCGCGCCGCGCCGCGGGGACGCGGGGCGCCAGGGCGGGGGAGAGCCGGGCCTCGGCCTCCTCCCAGGTGAAGAACCCGAACGCGTCCAGCTCGTCCTCGGCCAGGCGGATCGCGGACGGGTCGGCGACGGTGCCGCCGTCGAACGTGAAGTGGAGCATCGGCCGGTCCATGTCGGGGTTGGGCGGGACGACGTCGACGACCAGCAGCCGCCCGGCGCCGATCCGCAGCCCGAGCTCCTCGGCGATCTCCCGGACGACGACCTGGTGCGGCGCCTCGCCGGGCTCCATGGTGCCGCCCGGGACATGCCAGTACGGGCGGTAGTTCGGCTTCACGAGCAGGACGCGGTCGCGGTCGTCCGTCAGGAGGGCGCCCGCGGAGACGTGCGCCGTGGGGAGCGTCGCGTACCACTCGCGGGGGGACAGGTACGGCATCTCACGACCGGTAGTGCTTGCGCAGCGCCATGCCCGCCGCGACGCCTCCCGCGATGGCGCCGGCCCCGGCGGCGGCGGGGAGCGCGACCATGGTGACCTTGCGTCCCGTCCGGAAGTCGTGGACGGGCCACTCGTTCGCCCTCGCGTGCTCGCGGAGCGCGCCGTCCGGGTTGACCGCGTGCGGGTGGCCGACGACGGTCAGCATCGGCAGGTCGTTGATCGAGTCGCTGTAGGCGGAGCACCGGGACAGGTCGAGGCCCTCGCGCTGCGCCAGCGCCCGCACGGCCTCGGCCTTCGCGGGCCCGTGCAGCAGGTTCCCGACGAGGCGTCCGGTGTAGACGCCGTCGCGGGTCTCGGCGACGGTGCCGAGCGCGCCGGTGAGGCCGAGCCGGTGCGCGATCGTCCGGGCGACCTCGACGGGCGTCGCGGTGACGAGCCACACCTGCTGCCCGGCGTCCAGGTGCTGGAGGGCGAGGGTGCGGGTGCCGTGCCAGATGCGGTCGGCCATCACCTCGTCGTAGATCTCCTCGGTGAGCCGCACGATGGACGCGACGCGCTGCCCGGCGACGAAGGACAGCGCGGCCTCCTTGGCGCTGCCGATGTGCTCGTGGTTCTCGGTGCCGCGCAGCCGGAACGCCGCCTGCCCCCAGGCGAACATCAGCAGGTCGCGCGTCGTGAACAGCTTGCGGCGGGCCAGTCCGCGCGCGAAGTAGTAGATCGACGCGCCCTGCATCATCGTGTTGTCGACGTCGAAGAACGCCGCCGCGGCGGGATCGGGCTCGGGGAGCGGCTCCGGTTCGGTGGCCGCCTCGGCGGCCACCTTCCCCGCGCTCACCGGGTCCTGGTTCTTGCCGCGCTGCCAGAATCGCCGCATGGCCCGAAGCCTAGTCAACGGTGCCTCCGCCGCCGTCGTCCCGGGCTCGATTGCGACCGTCCTCACTCCGCGCCGCGGCGGACACCAGCCGTGCCCGCAGGTCGGCCCGGAAGGCCGGGTCGGGGGCCGGGGCGCGCGCCCGCAGGCGGACCAGTGGGTTGGCTCGTCCGACGATCTTGGCTCGCCCGCTTCGCAATGACGCTCCCTTCCTGCCCGCACAACGAGCGGAGCCCGTCTCCGGTTACGGCCGCGGCGCCGGGCACGGGGACGCCCGGACGCCCGGGCGTGTCGCGGGACGGGCTCAGCGCAGGTCGTCGGGGAGCATGCGGGCCAGCGAGCGGACGGCCCGGTACTGGAGGGCCTTGATCGCGCCGGCCTTCTTGCCCATGATCAGCGCCGTCTCGGCGACCGACAGGCCGTGCAGGAACCGCAGCACCACGCATTCCTGCTGCTCGGACCCGAGCCGGCGGACGGCCGCGAGGAGCGTCCGGTTCGTCATCGAGTCCAGGACGGCCTGCTCCGGGTCCTCCTGCGGCCGGTCGGGCTCCAGCAGCTCGGCGGTGCAGATCTCCAGGCGGTACCGGCCGGACTTGAAGTGGTCGGCGACCAGGTTCCGCGCGATGGTGACGAGCCAGGCGCCGAAGTCCTTGCCCTGCCAGTGGAAGTCGCGGATGCGGCGGAGCGCGCGCAGGAACGTCTCGCTCGTCAGGTCCTCGGTCAGCGAGTGGCTGCCCACCCGGTAGTACACGTACCGGTAGACGAGTTCGACGTAGTGGTCGTAGAGGGACCCGAACGCCTCCGCGTCGCCGTCCCGGGCGCGCAGCACGAGCGCTTTGAGCGCCTCCGCGCCCCCCGCGGCCGGCTCGTCCGTCCGGATCGGGAGCGGGACGCTCGAACGCCGAGGAAGCGGGATGACCCCGGCGTCGAGGGTCAAGCTGCTCATGCAGTTCTCCTCGGGGCGTACGCGACCTCCGGCGGGATTTGTCACTCTAGATACCGAAAGGTGCACCAGGCAATGGCCGGGACGTGCCACGACGCCCGGCGGCGACCACGGCCGCGGGGCGCGGAACGCGCTGCGGCCGGGCCACTCAGGGACGCGCCCGGCACGGCGTCGGGCCGTCCGGACGGCCGGGCCGCGCCCGCGGGGGCCGGGGGCCGGGCCGCGCCGGTGGCGCGGACGCCCGCGGTACGGGCACGGGGTGGCGGGTTACCTGTCCGGGGTCGGGATCGGGCACCATAAAGCCACGATGGTCAGTGCTCTTCTCGCGCTTCTCGCGGCCTGTGGCGCCTTAGTCGCCACGTGGCTGCTGGTCTCGCGCGCATACAAGGACCGGCTGCTCTACCTGATCGCCTGGTCGTTCACCCAGGTCGGGCTTTCGCTCGCCCTGCTGTCGATGGCCGTGGGCTTCCTGGCGGGGTTCAACGGCCTGTTCTTCCGCGTCGTGGAGATCGGTGCGGCCCTGCTCGCCCCGCTGTGGCTGATGCTCGGGATGGTCGAGCTGATCGCCCGGTTCGTCCAGGTGCGGTTCGGCGCGTGGCTGTTCACCATCTCGTACACGGTCGTCGCGGTCGTCATCCTGCTGCTCGACCCGCTCAAGGGCGACCTCGGCGACGACCTGCCGAAGCCCGGCGACACCTACGACGCGCTCCCGCTGCTGCTGATCGACGGCGCGCACGTCGTGTCGACGGTGGCGCTGGTGGCGTGCACGGGGTTCACCGCCTGGATGGCGAGCAAGCGGGACCGGGAGGCGGCCGAGCTGCTGATCCCGGTCGCGCTGGTGGCCCTCGCGGGGGTGCTCGCGCTGCTCGGCAGCCGCGGGTTCCTGCCGGGGGCGCTGTCGGCGATCGCGCTCGGCGGCGCGGCCGGGCTCGTCTGGTACGGCGCGATGCGCACGATCCCCGTCTACGACGACGAGGACGACTTCTACGACGACGACTTCGACGGGGAGTTCGTGGACGAGCCCGCGACCGGATACGAGGAGCCCGCGTACGAGGGGCGGCGGCGCGCCGCCGCGGAGCCCGTCCCGGCCCCGACGCCGCCCGCCGACAACCGTCCCGGCGGGCGCCGGGGCGAGCTGCGGTTCCCCGAGCAGCAGGCGGAGGAGCTGCGGTTCCCGGAGCCGTCCGGGGGGCAGCCGCTGCCGGACGGCCCGGCGGGCGCGACCGCCGTCGACGGGCTGGACGACTCCACGCTCGCCGCCGCCGCGGCGCTCGCCGCGATCCCGGGCGGCGGGCCCGCCGTCGCGGGCCGCCCCGGCGGCGACCTGGCGGCCGGATGCGGCCAGATCACCGTCTACACGCTGCTGGACGGACGCGAGGCCGCGTTCGACCGGCTCGCCGCGGAGCTGGTGAATGCGGCCCGCGCCGCCGAGCCCGACACCGTGGTGTGCGCCGTCCACGAGGTGGTCGGCAGCGCCACGCAGCGCATCCTGTACCAGCTCTTCCGCGACGAGGCCGCCTTCAACGCGCACCGGCACCAGCCGCACCTGAAGCGGTTCCTGGCGGAGTCGCGGACGCACGTGCTGGCGACGAACGTGATCGAGCTGAGGCTCGGGGCGCACAAGGTGCCGCCGCCGCCCGCACCCGAGCGGCCCCGGAGGTGACGGTGGACGGCACCGCGGACGACGTGGTCGTCACGCTGCTCGGCAAGCCCGGCTGTCACCTCTGCGACGACGCCCGCGCGATCATCGAGCGGGTCGCGGCGGATCTGGACGTGCGCGTGGAGGAACGCGACATCACCGCGTCCGAAGAGGACACCCGGGAGTACTGGGAGCAGATCCCCGTCACGCTGATCAACGGTGTTCAGCACGACTTCTGGCGCGTCGACGAGAACCGGCTGCGGGCCGCGATCGCGGAACTCCGCGGACGCCGCTGAGCGTCCGGCCGGGCGCCGAACCGGCGCGCGCGGCCGGGCCCGGCGCCCGGCCGGGAATGTCGTCGGTCACACCCCCTCGCCATGTAAGTGGCCACTGACGTACCCTGAAAGCTCGGAAATGCCGCAGATGACAGGCTTTTGGAGCGAGTGCCGGTAAAACGGTCACGACCGTGAACCGGGGGGTGACTTTGTGCGCGTATTCACAAAGGCTTAACCTGGTTGACAGCCCTGGGGCGGCCGGTCCCGATGCGCGCATCGGGCCGGGAGGCCCGGCCGCGAGCCGGGGTCAGGGGGTCCCGCCCCGTCCCCAGCGTCGAGCCCCGAAGAGCAGGCCGTGACATCTCGACAGAACCGCGACCGCGCCGAGCGCGGCATCCCCGAAGCGACCGTGGCGCGCCTGCCGGTCTACCTCCGCGCGCTGACCGGACTCCAGGAGCGCGGCGTGGCGACCGTGTCGTCCGAGGAACTCGCCGCCGCCGCCGGAGTGAACTCGGCGAAGCTGCGCAAGGACCTGTCGCACCTCGGCTCCTACGGGACGCGCGGGGTCGGGTACGAGGTCGAGTACCTGGTCTACCAGATCTCCCGTGAGCTAGGACTCACCCAGGACTGGGTGGTCGCCATCATCGGTGTCGGTAACCTGGGCCGTGCACTGGCCGGCTACGGCGGATTCGCGTCCCGCGGCTTCCGCGTGGCGGGCCTGCTCGACGCGGACGACTCCATCGTCGGCCAGGAGATCTACGGCATGACCGTGGAGCACATCGACCGGCTGGAGGACGTCATCGCCGGGCACGGCGTGTCCATCGCCGTGATCGCCACCCCCGCGGCCGCCGCGCAGGGGGTGTGCGACCGCGTCGTGGCGGCGGGCGTGACGAGCGTCCTGAACTTCGCGCCGGTCGTGCTGACCGTCCCCGACGAGGTCGACGTGCGCAAGGTCGACCTGTCCATAGAACTGCAGATTCTCGCGTTCCACGAGCAGCGCAAGGCGGGCGGCCCGGACGGCCTCGGCCCGCTCGACGCCGACGAGACGCCCCCCGGTACGACGCAGTACGTGGAGGCGGTGGACGCTTGAACCGAGTGATCGAGGTAACGGGACGAGCGGGCGGCCGCCCGTTGTTGAACGTTGGACGGCACGTGCGGCGCGGCGTGCCGCGAGGGGGGCGCGGCTCCGGTGGGAGCGGTGCGGAGCGAGTAGGGCGAACAGCGGAGTTCACATGAGTGTGTTGGTGGTGGGGCTGAGTCACCGGAGCGCCCCCGTGGCGATGCTCGAACGGGCGGCGGTGACCGGGGACGACCTGGCCAAGCTGCTGCACGCGGTGCACGATTCCGCGAACGTCGCGGAGACGGCGATCGTGTCGACCTGCAACCGGGTCGAGGTGTACGCGGTCGTGGACAAGTTCCACGGCGGCGTCTCCGCGATCTCCGAGCTGCTGTCCCTGCACTCCGGCGTCCCGCTGGAGGACCTGTCCCGGCACCTGTACGTCCACTACGAGGAGCGGGCCGTCCAGCACGCGTTCGCGGTGGCGTGCGGGCTGGAGTCCATGGTCGTCGGCGAGGGGCAGATCCTCGGGCAGTTGCGGCAGGCGTTCCGGCTCGCGCAGGACGAGGGGACGATCGGCCGCGACCTGCACGACGTCCTGCAGCAGGCGCTGCGGGTCGGCAAGCGCGCCCACCACGAGACCGGCATCGACCAGGCGGGCGCGTCGCTGGTCAGCGTCGGCCTGGACGTCGCCGTCCGGCACCTCGGCCCGCTCGACGGGGTCCGCGCGCTCGTCGTCGGCGCCGGATCGATGAGCTCGCTGGCCGCCGCGACGCTGAGCCGCGCCGGGGCCCGCGAAGTCGTGATCGCCAACCGGACGCGCGCGAACGCCGTCCGGCTCGCCGCGTCGCTGGACGTCCCCGCGCGCGCCGTCGACCTCGCCGACCTCGACGCCGAGCTGGCGGGCGCCGACCTGATCGTGTCCTGCACCGGCGCGACCGGCCTCGTCCTGTCCGCCGGGCGGCTCGCCGCGGCCGGCGCGGGCACCGACGGCCGCGACCGCTTCCTGCTCGACCTCGCGCTCCCGCACGACATCGACCGCGCCGCCCGCGACCTGCCGGGCGTCGCGCTCGCCGGGCTGGACGACCTGCGCACCGCCGAGGAGGCCGCGCGCGCCGTCGGCCCCCGCGCCGTCGAGGCCGTCCGCCGCATCGTGCACGACGAGGTCGCCGCGTACGTCTCGGCGGCCCGCGCCGCCGCCGTCGCGCCGACCGTCGTCGCGCTGCGCGCCAAGGCCGCGGGCGTCGTCGACACCGAACTGGCCCGGCTCGCCGGACGCCTCCCCGACCTGGACGAACGCGACCGCAAGGAGATCGCGCAGACCGTCCGGCGCGTCGTCGACAAGCTGCTGCACTCGCCGACCGTCCGGGTGAAGGAGCTGGCGGCCGCGCCCGGCGGCGACTCCTACGCCGACGCGCTCCGCGAGCTGTTCGACCTCGACCCGAAGGCCCCCGAGGCCGTCGCGCGCGCCGACATCGGGGAGGACGGCGCCGGGGACGGCGGGGCGCGTCCCGTCCCGCCCGCCGGGAGCGGCGCCGCCCCCTGGGGCGCGTCCGCGCGTACGGTGGAAGGAGGCGGGGCCGCGACGCCGGCGTCCGCACCGTCGGCGACGGCGGCGGACTGCGCCGAGGCCGACTGCGTCAGCACCACCACCGTGGAGGACGTCGCCGCGCGGGCGGCGAGCGTCCGCGCGGTGAGCGCCCGTGACGCGGCGCCCGGAAACGGAGACGAATCGTGAGCGGAGCGAGGCATTGACTACGGCAGGCACCGGGACGGGGGCGGGCGCGGCGCGCCCGCTGCGGCTCGGCACCCGCAAGAGCCTGATGGCCATGACGCAGTCCCAGGGCGTCGCCGACGCATTGACGCAGCGTACGGGGCATGCCGTGGAGCTCGTCGGGGTAACCACGCATGGTGATGTCTCCAAGGCGCTGCTCGCCCAGATCGGGGGCACCGGGGTCTTCGTCAACGAGCTGCGCGACAAGCTGCTGGCCGGCGAGGTGGACTTCGCGGTGCACTCGCTGAAGGACCTGCCGACGTACCCGGCGCCCGGGATCGTGCTCGCCGCGACGCCCGCCCGCGACGACCCCCGCGACGCGCTGTGCGGCCCCGCGAAGCTCGCCGACCTGCCGCACGGCGCCCGCGTCGGCACCGGCTCGCCGCGCCGCGTCGCGCAGCTCCGCGCGCTGCGCCCCGACCTCGAGGTCGTCCCGATCCGCGGCAACGCGCCCACCCGGCTCGGCAAGGTCACCGACGGCGAACTGGACGCGGTCGTCCTCGCGCACGCCGGGCTGCGCCGCATCGGGCGGCTCGACGCGGTCGCCGAGGTGTTCGACCCGGACCAGATGCTGCCCGCCCCCGGGCAGGGGTCCCTCGCCCTGGAGTGCCGCGCCGACCGGCCCGACCTCGTCGAGCTGCTCGGCGTGCTCGACGACCCGATGACCCGGGCGTCCGTCACCGCCGAACGGACGGTGCTGAACGTGCTCGAGGGCGGTTGTTCGGCACCCGTGGGAACATACGCTGCCGAAGTTGATGAAACGCTGCATCTGACCGCGACCGTCGCCGCCTACGACGGAAGCCGTCAGATTCGGATGTCCGCAAGCGGCCACCCGGACATGGCCGAGCAGATCGGACGCGAGCTCGCGGACCGGCTGCTCGCCCAGGGGGCCGACCAGTTGATGGGGGAGCGAGATTGAGCCCCGCTAGCCAGATCCCCGCCCGCACGAGCCCCGCGCGGACGGGCGCCGGCGTCCCGGCCTCCCGCCGGACCGCCGACCCGGGCACCGTCGCCATCGTCGGCATGGGCCCGGGCGACCCGGGGCTGCTGACCCTGCGCGCCGCCGCCGAGCTGGAGAACGCCGACACCGTCATCGTCAGCCGGGAGCACTGTCCCGCCGAGGTGCTCGCGCACTGCCGACCGGACGCGGAGATCGTCGACACCGCCGAGGGCGACCCGGTCAAGCTCGCGGCCCGCGCCGCGAAGGCCGGCCGCCGCGTCGTCCGGCTGTTCCAGGGCGACCCGGGCCTCGGCTGCGGGCTCGCCGCGGAGGGCGGCGCGCTCGCCAAGGCCGGCGTGCCGTTCGAGGTCGTCCCGGGCGTGTCCGCCGTGACGGGCGTCCCGGGCTACGCCGGGATCCCGCTGACCGACCCCGACCACCGCGAGGTCCGCGTCGTCGACGCGTCCCGCGGCGGCGTCGACTGGTCGGCCTACGCCGACCCGGCCGCGACGCTGGTGATCCTCGGCGCCGAGACCGCGGTCGCCGAGACCTGCAAGGGCCTGGTCGCCGCGGGCCGCCCCGACCGCACCCCCGCGGCGATGACGAGCCTCGGCACCACCACCGAGCAGGAGACCGTCGTGTCGACCCTGCACAAGCTCGCGTCCGACACCAAGGGCATGGAGCACCCCGCGATGATCATCGTGGGGGACGTGGTGAAGCACCGCGACAAGCTGTCCTGGTTCGAGACGAAGCCGCTGTTCGGCTGGCGCGTCCTGGTGCCGCGCACCAAGGAGCAGGCCGCGTCCCTGTCGGACCAGCTCCGCGGGTACGGGGCCGTCCCCGACGAGGTCCCGACGATCTCGGTCGAGCCGCCGCGCACCCCCCAGCAGATGGACCGCGCCGTCAAGGGCCTCGTCACCGGACGGTACGAGTGGGTCGTGTTCACCTCGACCAACGCGGTCAGGGCGGTCCGGGAGAAGTTCACCGACTACGGGCTGGACGCCCGCGCGTTCGCCGGCCTGAAGGTCGCGGCCGTCGGCGAGCAGACCGCCGCCGCGCTCGTCGAGTTCGGCGTCGTCCCCGACCTGACCCCGGACGGGCAGCAGTCCGGCGAGGGCCTGGCCGAGGTGTGGCCGCCCTACGACGAGGACCTCGACCCGATCAACCGGGTCCTGCTGCCGCGCGCCGACATCGCCACCGACACCCTCATCGCGCGGCTCACCGAGCTCGGCTGGGAGTGCGAGGACGTCACCGCCTACCGGACGGTCCGGGCCGCGCCGCCGCCCGCGCCGATCCGCGAGGCGATCAAGGGCGGCGGGTTCGACGCGGTGCTGTTCACGTCGTCGTCCACGGTGAAGAACCTCATCGGGATCGCCGGGAAGCCGCACAACGTCACCGTCATCGCCGTGATCGGCCCGCAGACCGCGAAGACCGCCGAGGAGTACGGGCTGCGCGTCGACGTGATGGCGCCCAAGCCGTCCGTGTCCGCCCTCGCCGAGGCGCTCGCCGAGTACGGTGCGAAGCGGCGGGCGACGCAGATCGAGAACGGCGACCCGCTGCGCAAGCCGTCCCAGATGCGCCGGGGCGCCCGCCGCCGCAAGTAGCGCCCAGGAGAGAAGACCAGATGACCGCACAGTTCCCCGCCGCGCGCCCTCGCCGGCTGCGCCGCACCCCGGCGCTGCGCCGGCTGGTGGCCGAGACGCGGCTGAGCCCCGCCGAGCTCGTCCTGCCGATGTTCGTCAAGGAGGGCATCGACGCGCCGCAGCCCGTCGCGTCGATGCCGGGCGTGTACCAGCACACCCGCGACAGCCTCCGCAAGGCGGCGCACGACGCCGTCGAGGCGGGCGTCGGCGGGATCATCCTGTTCGGCGTCCCCGCCGTCAAGGACGGCGAGGGCTCGGCCGCCGACGACCCGGCGGGCATCGTGCAGCTCGCGCTGCGCGACCTGGTCTCCGACCTCGGCGACTCGACCGTCGTCATGACGGACCTGTGCCTCGACGAGTACACCGACCACGGGCACTGCGGCGTCCTCACCCAGACGGGCGAGATCGACAACGACGCGACGCTGCGGCGGTACGCGTCCATCGCGGTCGCGCAGGCCGCCGCCGGGGCGGCCGTCGTCGGCCCGAGCGGCATGATGGACGGCCAGGTCGGCGCGATCCGGGAGGCGCTCGACGGCGCGGGCTACCCGGACGTCGCGGTCATGGCGTACTCGGCGAAGTACTCGTCGGCGTACTACGGCCCGTTCCGGGACGCCGCCGAGTGCGCCCCGCGGTTCGGCGACCGCTCCACCCACCAGCAGGACCCGGCGAACGCCGACGAGTCGCTCCGCGAGGTGTTCCTCGACCTCGACGAGGGCGCCGACATGGTCATGGTGAAGCCCGCGGGCGCGTACCTGGACGTCATCCGCCGCGTCCGCGACGCCGTGGACGTGCCCGTCGTCGCCTACCAGGTCAGCGGCGAGTACGCGATGATCGAGGCCGCCGCCGAGAAGGGCTGGCTGGACCGGGAGCGGACGATCATGGAGTCGCTGCTGTCGATCCGCCGCGCGGGCGCCGACATCGTGCTCACCTACTGGGCGACCGAGGTGGCGCGCGGCCTCACCGCATAACGGGTTCGGTCTTTTCCGGGGGTTGCCGTGCCGGACCCGTGCCCCCCGAGGCATCATCGATACAGGAACTCGCATTGGGGGGCGCACATGCTGGCGGTGTCGGGGTACAGGCGGAACAAGGCGGCGCGCGAGCGGATGCTCACGGCGGCCCTCGGCTACGCCGACCTCGGCTGGCCCTGCGTACCCGGGGCGCACGCCCCCGTGGGGGGCGACCGCGCCTGCTCCTGCGACCGCGTCGGCTGCCCGGACCCCGCCGCCCATCCCGTCTCCGCCACCTGGGGCCTGCAGGCCAGCGTCGACTCGGACGTGCTGAAACGCTGGTGGGGCGAGCGCCCGCAGGCCGGGATCATCCTGCCGACGGGCCGCGTCTTCGACGTCCTCGACATCCCCGCCGACGCCGGGTACCGCGCCCTCGCGCGCATCGAGCGCGACGACCTGCCCGTCGGTCCCGTCGCCGCGGTCGGCGCCGAGCGCCTGCTGTTCTTCGTCACCACCCGGGGCGCCCCCATGGACGAGGACGAATGGTGGTCGTGCCACCTCGACTGCTCCCCGGAGGACGTCGCCGAGACCCCCGGGATGCGCTGGCACTGCCGCGACAGCTACGTCGTCGCACCGCCGACCGTCCTGCCCTACGGCCGCGAGACCATGTGGGTGCGGCCGCCCCAGACGCCGCTCCCCGACCCGCTGCGCCTCCTCGAGGTGCTGTCGGACGCCGTGGGCTGACCCCGCCCCGGGACGGTTCCGGCCTGCGGGGCGCGCGGTTCAGCCGTCCAGCATCGGCACCAGGAAACGGCGGGCCACCATGGCGAGCTGCTCGTCGTCGTCCAGGTCGATGACCAGGCTGGGGATCGCCAGGAACGACGCGGAGACGCGGACCATCATCTCGGCCACGAGGTCGACGTCGAGGCCGTCCGGGACGTTCCCGGCGCGCTGCTCGCGGCGGAGCTGGCCGGCGACGAACCGCCGGACGACCGCGAGCGTCCGCCCGCCGTCGCTGACCATGGACGGGACGAGCCAGTCGGGTTCGGCGACGATCAGGCCGCCGATCAGCGGGTTGCGCTGGATGGCGCGCAGCGAGCTGACGAACCCCAGCACCACCCGGTCGGCGGCGGTCTCGGCGCGCTGTATGTCGATGAGGAACCGGTCGAAGTAGCGGCGCAGCTCCCGCCGCACCACCTGTTCGACCAGTGCGTCCTTCGTGGCGAACCGCCGGTAGACGGTGATCCGCGAGACGCCGGCGCGCCGGGCCACGTCCTCCATGGTGGAGCGCTGGACGCCCATCCGGGAGAACTGCTCGTACGCCGCGTCGAGGACGCGCGCACGGGTCTCGTCGGGGTCGTCGACCCGTTCGACGGCGTCGGTGTAGGCGCGTTCGAGCAGCGACTCGGGACCTGAGGCCGCCGCGAGGGCGGACACCTGCTCAGAGTCCACGTTTCCTCCCAAGAGGGCTGATAGTTCTCTTATCGCCGGTAATTACATCAAATCGGGTCTTGTTTCGTATTGAACCGTGTGCTGTTATTGGTCTGCCACCGATGATACACAGATGCAAACCATGTATCAGCGTATCAGCGGATCTCACCCCGAGGAGGACGACGGCATGGACGAACTCAGCAGGCGGAAGATGCTGGCCGCGGGCGGGACGCTGGGCGCGCTCGGCGCGCTGGGCGTCGCGACGCCCGCGCACGCGGGCGCACTGTGGACCTGGTCCCCCAAGGGGTCGGTGGCGGGCGCGGGGAAGGGCGCCGACCCCCGGGGCGTGTGGGACGAGGAGGCCGACCGCATCGTCGCCGACATCATCGAGAGCGGCCACACGGCGGCCGTCAACCGGGAACTGCGCAAGTGGACCAAGAACGGCCAGCCGCTCTCCGGCGCGCTCCCGGCGGAACTGCGCCGCTTCATGGAGCGGGCCAGGCGGATGCCGTCGTGGGCCGACGAGGGCAAGCTCGACACCGCGACGGACTTCAACGAGAAGCGCGGGCTCTACCTCGGCGTCACCTACGGCTTCGCCAGCGGGATGATGAGCACGGTCATCCCCCGCGAGGCGCGCGCCGTCTACTACTCCAAGGGCGGCGCGGACATGCGGGACCGCATCACCAAGACCGCCAAGCTCGGGTACGACATCGGCACGTCGAACGCCTACCGGGACGAGGGCGAGATGATCGTCACCTGCGTCAAGACCCGGCTCGCGCACGCGGGCGTGCGCCACCTGCTGCCGCAGTCCCCCCACTGGTCGAAGGTCGCCGACGAGGAGATCCCGATCAGCCAGGCCGACATGATGGTCACCTGGCACAGCCTCCCGACGACGGTCATGCAGAACCTGAAGAAGTGGAAGGTGCCGATCCCGGACGACGAGTCCGCGGCGTTCCTGCACTCCTGGCAGCTCTGCGCCTACATGCTCGGGATCAAGGAGGAGTACATCCCGAACTCGTGGGCGGAGGCCGACTCCCAGGCGGCGCAGGTGCTGACGCCGATCCTGGCCCCGACGCCCGAGGGCGTGAAGCTGGCCGACATGCTGCTCAACCTCGGCACGATCGTCCCGGGCGGCCCCCTCCGGTACGTCACCAAGCCGATCCTCGGCGCGCTCACCCGCTACGTGCTCGGTGACGAGATCGCCGGCTGGCTGAAGATCCCCCGCGAGCCGTTCTGGGACGCGGTGTTCGACACGGCCTGGGAGCCGTTCATCGCCGTCCGCGAGGGCCTGCTCTCGCTCGAGGACGCCCCCGGCGTCCTGCAGAAGGTCTACTGGGCCTTCGACGAGATCCTCCGCCTCGGCGCCCTGCTCGTCCTGTCGGGCGGGGACCTGCCGATCAGCATCCAGATCCCCGACGCCAACAACCCGGACTACCCCGACGGCGGCCGCTGAGCACCGCGGCCCCGCCCGGACCGCGGGCCCCTGGGATCGCGCCGGATCCCGGGGGCCCGCGGCGCGTCAGCGGGGCGCCTTCACGTCCTTGCGGCCCCAGTCGGCGTACGTGGTCTGCAGGACGGCGTGCCGCGCCTGCGGCGCCCCGGCGCGCAGCCACAGCGCCGCGGGCCGGTCCAGCCGGTCGAGCCGGATCGCGAAGTCGACCGTCGCGGCACCGGTCGTCCGGGTGAGGGACGCGTACAGGGGCCCGACGACCGGGACCTTCGCGAGATCCGCCGCGGGCGCCGCGCCCTTGTAGACGTCCCCCTCCTTGCGGAGCTCCGTCGCGGTCCGCAGCAGCGCCGTCACGGTCGCGACCGAGCTGCCGCGGCGGACCTGCTCGGTCAGCGCGGCGTAGGGGTGGTCCGCCGGCAGCGGGCGCCACTTGCGGGACACCTCGCCGTGGAACCGGTCGCCGACCACGATGGTGTTGCCCGCGCTCTTCGTCTCGCCCGTGCCCCGCACCGTCATCGCGTACGACGGGAGGGCGCCCGGCACGACCGCGAACGTCCCCTTGGCCCGGACGGCGCCCTCGCCGTCGCGCGCGAAGTCGAACTTCGCGCCCGGGGCCTGCGCGGTCGCCTGCTCGATCCGCACGACCAGCGGCGCCGGGTCGACCCCGCCCTTCGGCAGGACGGGCTGCGGGCTGGTGCTCTGCTGCGCCGGGGTGGGCGGCGCGGCGACCGGCGCGGGGTCCTCCCCGCCGGTCAGCATCGGCACCGCCACGGCGGCCCCCGCGATCACCGCCAGGGTCGCGACGCCCGCCGCGATCCAGCGCGTCCGGGACCCCCGGACGGGCTGGGCCGCCGCCACGATCGCGTTGCGGCCCGTCCCGCGGGACGGCTTCTTCGGCTCGGGACGCCGCGCCGCCTCCGCCGCCAGCTCGGTGAGCCGCCCGCGGCCCTGCGCCTCCCACGACGGCCCGTACGCGGAGATCGCGGCCTCTTCGAGCGCGGTGATGAAGTCCGCGACGGACGCCGGCCGGTCCGCCGGGTCCTTCGCGAGGCCGCGCCGCAGCAGGTCGCGGAGCGGCCCCGGGACCTCCTCGACGGGCACCGGCGCCTCCCGGTGCAGCCGCGCCATGTTCCGGCCGGCGAACGGCGGCCGCCCGGTGAGGCACTCGAAGAACACGGCGGTCGCGGCGTACACGTCGGACGCGACGGTCGCGGGCGCGCCCTCCCACAGCTCGGGCGCCGCGTACGGCGCGGCCGCCTGCGCCTCCGTGCCGGGCGGTGCGAGCGCGAAGTCGCCCACCACCGCGTTGCCCTGCCCGTCCACCAGCACGTCGGACGGACGCACCCCGCCGTGCACGACGTCGCGCTCGTGCGCCGCCGCGAGCCCGAGCAGCGTCCCGCCGAGCGTGGACAGCGCCGCGAGCGGGCCGACTGGCCCCTGCACGGCCAGGACCCGGCGCAGGCTGACGCCGTCGACGTGCTGCATCACCAGCGCCGCGCCCTCGGCGCCCGTCACGAAGTCATAGACGTCGACGACGTTGGGGTCCTCGATCTGCGTGAGCGTGCGCGCCCGTTCGCCGAACCGCGCCATGAACGACTGGTCGTCGACGAGCCGCCGGTCCAGGTACCTGATCGCGACCCGGGTCCCGGTGGTGTCGTCGACCGCCAGCGCCACCCTGCCGGAGGCGCCGCCGCCCAGTTCCCGTTCGTGCGTGAAGCCCGGGACCGTCCAGCCGTCGACCACGTTGAAAGCCACTCCTCGATACGGCTGATCGCCGGTGAAAGGGGAAAGGCGCCGGAACGGGCGCCGATGTCGTCACTTGGTGGAATATAGGCCCGTGCCGGGCGAGGTCAAGGCAAGTCGCCGAACTGCAACTGAGAGGATGGAACCGTGACTGGAACCGATCGCTCCCAGCAGTTGTTCGAGCGTGCCGGCAGGGTCGTCCCGGGCGGCGTGAACTCGCCGGTCCGGGCGTTCGGCGCCGTCGGCGGCACGCCCCGCTTCATGGCGTCCGCGCACGGCCCGTACCTCACCGACGCGGACGGCAACGAGTACGTCGACCTCGTCTGCTCGTGGGGCCCGATGATCCTCGGGCACGCCCACCCCGCGGTCGTCGAGGCGGTCCGCGAGGCCGCCGCGCACGGGACGTCCTACGGCGCCCCCACGCCGGGCGAGGTGGAGCTCGCCGAGGAGATCACCGCCCGCGCCCCGGTGGAGAAGGTGCGGCTGGTGAACTCCGGCACCGAGGCGACGATGTCGGCGATCCGGCTGGCGCGCGGGTTCACGTCCCGCCCGAAGGTGGTGAAGTTCGCGGGCTGCTACCACGGGCACGTCGACTCGCTGCTCGCCGCCGCGGGCTCCGGCGTCGCCACGTTCGGCCTCCCCGACACGCCGGGCGTGACGGGCGCGACGACCGCCGACACCATCGTCCTGCCGTACAACGACGTCGCCGCCGTGGAGCTCGCGTTCGACGAGCACGGCCACGACATCGCGTGCGTGATCACCGAGGCCGTGCCCTGCAACATGGGCGTCGTCCCGCCGCTGCCCGACTTCAACGCCCTCCTCAAGCGGCTCTGCGAACGCTACGGCGCGCTCCTGGTCGTCGACGAGGTGCTCACCGGCTTCCGCGCGTCCCGGTCCGGCTGGTACGGGCTGGAGGGCGTCGCGGGCGACCTCGTGACGTTCGGGAAGGTGATGGGCGGCGGGCTGCCCGCGGCCGCCTTCGGGGGCCGCGCCGACATCATGGACCGCCTCGCCCCCGCCGGGCCCGTCTACCAGGCCGGCACCCTCTCGGGGAACCCGCTCGCCACCGCCGCGGGGCTCGCCACCCTCCGCAACGCGACCGACGACGTCTACGCCGCGATCGACGCGAACGCCGCGACCGTCCTGAAGGCCGCGTCCGAGGCCCTCGCGAGGGAAGGCGTCCCGCACCGCCCGCAGAACGCCGGGAACCTCTTCTCGATCTTCTTCACCGACGAGGCGGTCGGCGACTTCGCCGCCGCCCGGCGCCAAGACTCCAGGGCCTACGCGGCGTTCTTCCACGCGATGCTGGAACGCGGCGTGTACCTGCCGCCGTCCGCGTTCGAGGTCTGGTTCCTGTCCGCCGCGCACGACGACACGGCGATCGCCCGCGTCCTCGACGCCCTTCCGCACGCCGCCCGCGCCGCCGCCCGCCCCTAGGGCAGCGCCTTCAGGGCCCGTTCGACGTTCTCCGGCCGGGGCGCGCGCAGCGGCGCGCGCACCGCCGGGTCGTCGATCACGCCCAGTTCGGCCAGGCACGCCTTCAGCACGCTCGGCGACGGCTCCGCGAACAGCGCGTCCACCAGCGGCAGCAGCGCGCCGTGCAGTTCCCGGCCCCGCTCGTCCCACGACCGCGCCAGCTCCGCGAAGGCGCCCGGCGCCAGGCACGCGGAGGCGGTGACGCCGCCGGACGCGCCCAGCCGCATCATCGGGTACAGGTAGGCGTCGTCGCCCGCCAGAACCGGCTTCCCCGTATCGGCCGCGAGCAGCGCGAGCGTGTCGTCGTCGATCGCTCCCGGGCAGTGCTTGATCCCCGCGACGACGTCCAGCACCCGCAGGAGCGTCTCCGCCGCGAGCCGCTTCCCCGTCCGGTACGGGACGTTGTAGGCGATGACCGGCATCTTCACGGAGGACGCCACCGCCGCGAAATGCTCGACGACCCCGTCGTCCGACGGCCGCAGGTAGTACGGGACGACGACGAGCAGCGCGTCCGCGAGGAAGGACTCCCGCGCCTCGGCGATCGCCGCCGCGGTCCCCATCGCCCCCGCGCCCGCGATGAGCGGCACCCCGTACTCGTCGCACACCGTCCGGCACACCGACAGCACCCGGATCCGCTCGTCCGGGGTCAGCAGCGCCGCCTCCCCGGTGGTGCCGAGCGCCACGAGCCCCGCCGCGCCGCCGTCCAGGCACCGCGCCGCGAGCCGCTCCAGCGACCCCTCGTCCACCTCGCCGCCCGCGAACGGCGTCACCAGCGACGCGAACACGCCACGGAACACGATCATCACCTCGTCCCCAACCGGGGCTGCGGCATGCCCCGCAGCCGTACCGAACCCGCCGCCACGCCCGCCACCACCAGGGCCGCGCCCGCCAACTGGACCCCCGTGACGCGCTCCCCGAGCAGCGCCGCCGCCGACACGAGCCCGAACGGCGGGACGAGCAGCGAGTACATCGCGACCGTCCCGGCCTCGTACCGGCGCATCAGCCAGCCCCACGCGCCGAAGCAGAACAGCGTCGACACGTAGGCGATGAACAGCAGCGACCCGACACCGCCCCACGAAGCGTCCCGGACGGCCCGGGGTAGGGCGTCCGTCCCCTCGAACACCAGCGAGAGCCCCAGCAGCGGCATGACCGGGACGAGCGACATCCAGACCATGAAGCCGAACGGGTCGACGGTCCCGGCCTTCCGCATCCTCCGCATCGCCACGTTGCCGAGCCCCCACCCGGCCGCGCCGCCCAGACAAACGACGAACGCCGCGGCGGGCGCCGTGCCCTGCGCCGTTCCCAGCACCAGCACACCGCCGAACGCCACCGCCATGCCGGTGACCTGCGCGGGCCCCACCCGCTCGCGCAGCAGCACCACCGCGAACAGCGCCGTGAAGATCGCCTGCACCTGGAGCACGACCGACGCGAGCCCCGCGGGCATCCCCAGTTCCATGCCGAGGAACAGCAGCCCGAACTGCCCCACCCCCAGCGGCAGCCCGACCAGCGGCAGCCACCGGACGGGCACGCCCGGCCGCCGCACGAAGAACACCGCGGGCACGGCGGCCGCCGCGAACCGCAGCGCGGCCATCAGGAACGGCGGGAAGTCGTCCAGGGCTATGCTGATCGGGACGAAGTTGAAGCCCCAGATCGCGGCCACCAACGTCGCCAGCAGGACATGACGCGGACTCATACGCCGATCCTGGACACCCCTCACTTTAAGTACAAGCTAGAAGTTCTCGACCCGTCGCTTTAGAGTTGCTTCATGCTCGATCTGGAACGGCTGCGGGCCCTGCACTCCGTGGCCACCTACGGCTCCGTCAGCGCCGCCGCCGACGTCCTGCACGTCACCACCTCCGCCGTCTCCCAGCAGCTCGCCAAGCTCGAACGCGAGACCGGCCAGAAACTCCTCGAGCGCAACGGCCGCGGCGTCCGCCTCACCGACGCCGCCGAACTCCTCGTCGCGCACGCCGAACGCATCCTCTCCCTCGTCGAGCAGGCCCAGGCCGACCTCGAGGCCCACCGCGGCTCCGTCGTCGGCCAGCTCACCCTCGCCGCCTTCCCCACGGCCGCCCGCGGACTCGTCCCCGGCGCCCTCCGCCGCCTCCGCGCCGACCACCCCGACCTGCACGTCCTCCTCCGCGAGGAGGACCCGCTGCAGAGCATGCCGCGCGTCCTGCGCGGCGACCTCGACATGGCCGTCGTCCAGGACTGGAACAACGAGCCGCTCCCGCTGCCCGACGGCCTCCAGAAGACCCCGATCTGCGAGGACGTCGCCGACGTCGCCCTGTCCGCCGACCACCCCCTCGCCGGCCGCGACGCCGTCGACCTCAAGGAACTCGCGGGCGACCCCTGGATCAGCTCCTCGCCCGACAGCATCTGCTGCGACTGGCTCCTGCGCACCCTCCGCGCCATCGACAGCGAACCCCGCATCGTCCACATGGCCTACGAGTTCGCCACCCAGCTCGCCCTCGTCGGCGCCGGCCTCGGCAACGCGATCCTCCCCCGGATGGGCCGCTGCGACGTCCCGCCCGGCGTCGTGGTCGTCCCGCTGTCCGCCCCGCTCTACCGCCGCATCTACGCCGTCTGGCGCGAGAAGGCGGCCCGCCGGCCCGCGATCCGCGCGGTGCTCACGGCGCTGCCCGCATCGCCCTCGACGCCGGGCCGCCAGGCGTAGCGCGGTGATGGCGTCGACGGCGGCGGAGTGATCGCGGGCGGGGCGAACCTCCCGGCGGGTTCGGTCGTCCCACTCCAGCGAAGATCACGTAGGTGGGAGGCGGGCACGTGTCCGAGTGGACGGTCGGCGGTTACACGGAGGTTCGGGAACTCGGCGCGGGCGCGCAGGGACGGGTCGTCCTGGCGCGGCACGACGCGTCGGGCACCCCGGTCGCCATCAAGTACCTGATCGGCGGCCCCGGCGAAGCGGAGCGCGAACGGCTGCGGCACGAGGCCCGGATGCTCGGCCGGGCGGACAGCCCGCACATCGCCCGCCTCTACGAACTCGTCGAGGGACCGGACGGCGCCGCGATCGTCATGGAGGCGATCGACGGCGTCTCCCTCAAGGAGATCCTCTCCCGCGAGGGCGCACTCGGCCCCGAGGCGTCCCTCGCCGTCCTCAAGGGCTCCCTCCTCGGCCTCGCCGCCGCGCACTCCCTGGGCGTCGTCCACCGCGACTACAAACCCGCGAACGTCGTCGTCCCCGCGGACGGGCTGAGCCGCCTCGTCGACTTCGGCATCGCCGCCCCCGCCGGGGAGGAGGCGGGCGGCGCGGGCACGCCGTACTACATGGCGCCCGAGCAGTGGGACCGCCACACGGCCACCCCCGCCACCGACGTGTACGCCGCGACCTGCGTGTTCGTCGAGTGCGTCACCGGAAGCCGTCCCTACACGGGCAACCGCGCCGCGCTCATGCTCGCCCACCGCACGGGCGAGATCCCGGTCGGCGACGTCCCCGACCCCCTGCGCCCGCTCGTCGCGCGCGGCATGGCGAAGTCCCCGGCGGACCGCCCCGCCGCCGCGTCCGCGTTCGTCGAGGAACTCGAGGCCGTCGCCGTCGCCGCCTACGGCCCCGGCTGGGAGCACACCGGCGTCCGCGCCCTCGCGGCCTCCGCCGCCGCCCTGGCGTCCCTCTTCCCGGTGGCGGCCGCCCTCCTCCCCGGCGCCGCCCAGGGCACGGGCGGCGCCCTGGCCCAGGGCGCCGGCGAGGCGGCCGCCCAGGGGGCGGGCGAGGCGGCGGTGGACGGCGCGGGCGAGGCCGCCGTCGTTGCGGTCGCGCACGGAGCGGGCGAGGCGGCCGTGCAGGGAGCCGGCCACGTGGCCGGGGAGGCGGCCGCGCAG
>NZ_JBHTJA010000021.1:0-82301 GCF_042675525.1 Actinomadura sediminis | reverse complement strand
GGCCGGGCGGACGCCGCGACGGCGGCGGCGCGCGAGCCCGACCTGGGCCGGCCGCGCAGCGTGGTCGTGCGCTCGGGCGGGACCAGGCCGGTCGCGACCGCGTCGGCGACGTCGGACGGGAGCGGCGCGGGGGTGCCGACGATCCGCCGGTAGTCGGGGTCGTCGGCGAGCGCCCCGTGCGACGCCGTCCGGTGGAGGAGTTCCTCCAGGGAGATGCGGGCGCCGGGGTCCTTGCGCGCACCCAGGCCGATGAGCTCGGCGAGGTGCGGATCGACCCCGTCGACGTCGATCTCGCCGCTGAGCGTCCGGTGGATGATCGCCTCAATGCGGCCGCCGCCGAAGGGCGGGCGCCCGGTGGCGGCGTAGGCGACGGTCCCGGCGAGCGCGAACACGTCGGAGGCGGGCAGCGGCTCCTGCTCGCGGACCACCTCGGGCGCGACGTAGCCGGGGGTGCCGTTCCACGCGCCGGTCCGGGTGATCTGCGTCTGGTCCTCGCCGCGCGCGATGCCGAAGTCGATGAGGCGCGGGCCGTCCGGGGCGAGGATCACGTTGCCGGGCTTGAGGTCGCGGTGCTGGACGCCCTGCCGGTGGATCTCCAGGAGCCCGTGCGCGAGGGCGGCGAGCAGCCGCAGGCACGTGCCGGGTGGCAGCGGCCCCTGCCCGGCGACGGCCTGCCGCAGCGTCGGGCCGGGAACGTACTCGGTCGCGAGCCAGTAAGGCGGCGCGTCCAGCCCCGCGCCGACCATCTGGGCGGCGAAGCGGCTGCGGACGCGCTCGACCGTCGCGACCTCGCGGCGGAACCGGGCGAGGGCCTCCGGCGCGTCGAAGCCGTCGCGGATCACCTTGACGGCGATGTGCCGGCCCGCGCCGGTGAGGCCGAGGTACACCTGGCCCATGCCGCCCGCGCCGAGGCGCGCGAGCAGCGGGTAGCCGCCGATCTCGGCGGGGTCCTCGGGTCGCAGTGGCTCCACGGTCAGCGACCGTCCCGTCGTGCGCGCATGCCCGGAATGATCTCATTCCGGACGGGCGCGCGCCGCCGGAACGTACGGTTCGGCGGGCGTTCCCGGGCGTGTGCGGCGCCCCGGCCCCGGTCAGGGCATGCGGCGGATCTCGTCGATGACGGCGGGCATCGCGGCGTTCGTGTCGCCGAACCAGGCGAGGAGGAAGTCGATCTGCTCGTCCGTGCAGCCCGCGAGCCGCTCGCGGAACCGCCGGGACATCGGCTCGAAGTACCGTCCGGTGCGCTCCGCGGCGCCGGGGACCAGTTCGACGATCACGCGGCGCCGGTCGTCGGGGTCGCGGGTGCGGCGGACGTGCCCGGACTTCTCCAGCCGGTCGATGACGGCGGTGATGGCGCCGCCCGTCGTGATGCCCATCAGCTCGGCGAGGCCGCCGGGCGTCTGCGGGCCGCCGAGGGCGAGCGCGTTGACGCACTGCGCGTCCGTGACGTTCATCCCCGACTTGGCCGCCGCCGCGTGGTGCAGCAGGACGGTGTACATGGTGGTGCGCCGCAGTTCCGCCGCCAGTCTGGCCGCCCGCCCGTCCGCCGGCCGCCCGCGTTCGGGGGTCGCCACGACCCACCTCCGTCATCTCGCGTCTGGAGCGTTCGGAGAGTTTAGCGGGCGGGCCGACGCGGCGGCCGGGGCGACCTCGCGGGCCGAGGCGCGGGCGTACGGCCGCGGGCGCCAGGCGTGTGGGTCAGGTCATGGTCACGGACGCCGGAACCAGTATCCGGGCGGCCCTATCATGGTTTTTGTTAGGCCCGCTAACAGTGGGTCCAGGCATGGCCCCGAACCTCACAAAGGCTCGGGGCCGACCCGTATCGAGGCCCGCACGGCGTCAGCGGGCCTCCTCCGCGACCTGCTTCGCCCAGCGGTAGTCCGCCTTCCCCGCCGGCGAGCGCTTCATCTCCTTCACGAACGCGTACGTCCGCGGCACCTTGTAGCCCGACAGCTCGCGGCGGCAGTGCGCGTCCAGATCGTCCGGTGCCGGGGCGTCCCCGGACGGCTGCACCACGGCCGCGACGCGGTTCCCCCAGCGCTCGTCCGGGATGCCCGTCACGACCGCGTCGTACACCGCCGGGTGCCCCTTGAGGACGGCCTCGACCTCCTCCGGGAACACCTTCTCGCCGCCGGTGTTGATCGCCTGCGACCCGCGCCCGAACACGGCGATCGAGCCGTCCTCCTCCACCGTCGCCATGTCGCCGGTGAGCAGCCAGCGGCGGCCGTCCACGACGGGGAACGTCCGCGCGGTCTTCTCCGGGTCGTTGTAGTAGCCGTGCGCGATGTACCCGCTGCGCGCTACCTGCCCGATGACGCCCGAACCGGGACGGACGGGCCGGAGCGCGTCGTCGAGGACCGTCACGTTCTCCACGTCCGGCGCGAACCGCAGCCCCTTCTCCGGCGACGACCCCGCCACCGCCTCCGCCGTCGACCCCGATTCGGTCGAGCCGAAACGGTCGAGGATCATGCTGTTCGGGAGGAGCTCCTGGATCCGCTCCCGGACGGTCCCGGTGAGGATCGCCCCCGTCGAGACGAACGCCAGCAGGGACGAGGTGTCGTATCCCCCGCGGGCGAGTTCGTCCGCCATCGGGATCGCCATCGCGTCCCCGGTGACGGTGAGGGAGTTGACCTTCTCGCGCTCGATCGTCCGCCACACCTCGGCCGCGTCGAACTTGCGCGTGTAGACGAGCGTCGCGCCCATGAACCACGCGATCCACGTGGCCATCTGCGCGGCGCCGTGCATGAGCGGCGCGATCGGCATCATCACCATCGGGCCGCCGTTGCGCGCCAGCTCCACGACGTCCTCGGGCCGCTCCGGGCGCGGGAACGTCGGGTTCCAGAACGCGAACAGCATCTGCTCGGTGGACCACATGACGCCCTTCGGCATCCCCGTGGTGCCGCCCGTGTAGACGATGTAGGTGTCGTCGGACGAGCGCGGCGGGAACCCGCGCCCGCCGTCGGCGTCCCGGACCGCGTCCTCGTACCGGACGGCGCCCGCGATCGCCGGGGCCCCGCCCACGGCGACGAGGTGCCGCAGCCTCGGGACCTCGGGGACGACCGCCGCGACCCGCTCCTCGAACTCCACGTCGTACAGCAGGGCGACGCTGTCGGAGTCCTGGTAGAGGTAGCGGAGCTCGGCCTCGACGTACCGGTAGTTGACGTTGATCGGCACCGCGCGGATCTTCAGCGCGGCCAGCAGCGCCGCCGCGTACTCGACGCCGTTGTAGAGCTGGACGGCGACGTGCTGCCCGGGTTCGACCCCGGCCGCCGCCAGGTGGTGCGCGAGCCGGTTGGCGTGCTCGTCCAGCTCGGCGTAGGTGAGCCGCCGGTCGCCGCACACCAGCGCGGTCCGGTCCCCGATCGCGTCCGCGACTCCTTCGAACAGGTCAGCGTGGTTGTACTCCATCGGACACCCTCCGAAGGGGGGTTGAGGTGGGGAGGGACGGGAGGTTCACGGCTTCTCGCTGCCGACGATCCACATCGCGTAGAACTGGGCGCCGCCGCCGTAGGCGTGCCCGAGGGCGCGCCGGGCGCCGTCCACCTGGTAGTCGCCGGCCCGGTCGCTGACCTGCATCGCGGCCTCCGCGAAGCGGATCATCCCGGACGCGCCGATCGGGTTGGACGACAGGACGCCGCCGGACGGGTTCCACGGGATGTCGCCGTCGAAGGCCGTCGCGCCCGACTCGGTGACCTTCCAGCCCTCGCCGTCGCCGCAGAACCCGAGGTTCTCCAGCCACATCGGCTCGTACCAGGAGAACGGGACGTACACCTCGGCGCAGTCGAGCTCGCGGCGCGGGTCGGCGATCCCGGCCTGCCTGTACACGTCGGCGGCGCAGTCCTTGCCGGCCTGCGGGCTGACGTTGTCGCGGCCGGAGAACGTCATCGGCTCCGAACGCATCGCCGCCGCCTGCACCCACGCGGGCTTGCCGGGCGCCTTCTTCGCGGCCTCCTCGGACGCGAGCACCATCGCGCACGCCCCGTCCGACGACGGGCACGTGTCGAGGTAGCGGATCGGCTCCCACAGCATCGGCGTCGACTCGACCATCTCGCGGGAGATGCCGGGAATCTTCAGGTGCGCGTACGGGTTGCGCAGCGCGTTCTCGCGGTCCTTGACGGCGACGAGGTGCCCGATGTGCTCGGGCGCGCCCGACCGGCGGATGTAGGCGCGGATGTGCGGGGCGAAGTAGCCGCCCGCGCCCACCACCAGCGACGTCGTGAACGGCGAGTTCACCGTCAGCGCCCACGTCGCGTTCGACTCCGACTGCTTCTCCCACGCCAGCGTGAGCACCCGGTCGTGGACGCCGCTGCGGACGAGGTTCGCCGCGACGATCGCGGTGGACCCGCCGACCGAACCGGCCGTGTGCACCCGGATCAGCGGCTTGCCCGCGGCGCCCAGCGCGTCCGCGAGGAACACCTCCGGCATCACGACGCCCTCGAACAGGTCGGGGGCCTTGCCGACGACGATCGCGTCGATGTCCCGCCACGTCAGCCCCGCGTCGTCGAGCGCCCGCCGGGCCGCCTCGCGCAGCAGCCCCGCGATCGACACGTCCAGGCGTTTGGTCTTGTACTGCGTCTGCCCGACGCCGATGACCGCACAGGAGTTGGCCATTACTTCTCTCCCGACATCACGCACACGAGGTTCTGCTGCAGGCAGGGGCCGGACGACGCGTGCCCGAGCGTCCGCGCCGCCGTCCCGTCGTGGATCCGGGCCGCGGCCTCGCCGATCCGGATGAGGCCCGCCGCCATCAGCGGGTTCGCCGCGAGCGCCCCGCCGGACGGGTTGACGGTGACGCCGTCGCCGAGCCCGAGGGCCTCGCGCAGGATCAGCTCCTCGTGGCTGAACTGGGCGTGCAGCTCCGCGACGTCCACGCCCGCCGCGCCGGCCTTCTCCCCCGCGATCCGCGTCGACTCCGAACGGGTCAGGTCGCGGGCGCCCGGCGAGTGCGGCTCGACGCGGTGGTCGAACCCGGTGATCCACGCGGGACGTTCGCACAGCTCGCGGGCCTTGTCGCCGGCCGCGAGGACGATCGCCGCGGCGCCGTCCGTCAGCGGTGCGACGTCGTGCTCGCGCAGCGGCGCGACGTCGTAGCCGGCGCCGTCCGCGGGGTCGGGCAGGTCGAGGGCGAACGGGTTGCCGCGTCCGGCCGCCCGGGACCGCGCCGCGACCGCGCGCAGGTCGTCCTCCTTGGCGCCCGACCTCTCCATGTACGCGCGGGCCTGCATGGCGGCGAGCGACACGTGGTCGACGCCGAGCGGCGCCAGGTAGTACGGGTCGTGCTGCTGCGTGAAGATCGCGCGGATGTCGTTCTGCGTCGACTTCCCGAACCCGTACACCAGCGCGGTGTCGACCTCGCCGATCTGCAGCTTCACCCACGCCTCGTACAGCGCCCACGCGCCGTCCATCTCGACGTGGCTCTCGGAGATCGGCGGCCACGCGCCGACCGTGTCCAGCGCCGACACGAACGCGAACGGGGCGCCCTGCAGGTAGTCGCACGACCCCGAGCAGGTGAACCCGAACCGGGTCAGGCCGGTCCGCTCCTTGATCGCGCCGATCACCGGGGCGAGGATCTCGGTCTCCAGCAGCCCCTGGTCCTCGCCGCTGTGCTCGCTCTGCGTGAAGGCGACGACGGCCACTTCTCGCATCAGAGGTAGTCCTTGATCTCGTCGAAGGGGACGTCCGGCTCGTCGATGGGCGCGAACCACTTGATGTTGTGCACGCTCGCGTCCCACTCCTCGCGGGGCCGCCACTCGGCCTTGACGCGCATGCCCATCCGGACCTGGTCGGCGGGGATGCCGGCGACCAGCGTCAGGATCGGGACGCCCGCGCCGTCCAGCAGGACGTAACCGGACACGAACGGCACCTCGGGCGCCCGCGGGTCGGGGATGTTGTTGACCGCGTACGTGGTCAGCGTGCCGACGTCAGGCAGCTCGACCTCCTCGGTCATCGGCACGCCATCGCGCGGGCACGTCTCCTTCATCGGGACGATGACCGCCTCGCACACCGGGCACCGGTTGCCGAGGATGCGGCCCCGCGACATGCCCTCCAGGTACCGGCGCAGCGCCCGCCCGCCGCTCAGCCGGTACTCCAGCCTCGCCTGCGGGTTGATCATCGTGACCTCGGGCAGGAAGCACTCGATGTCGCCGATCGTGCCGGTGCGTTCCGCCCGCCACTTCGGCCGCACCCGCATCCCCGTCTTCAGGAACTTCGGCGGCTCCGCGCCCGCGTCGAACACGCCGACGTCCAGCGCGTGGACGAGCGCGGTGTCGGCGCCGTCCGGGCGGATCAGCGCCCACGCGAACGGACGGTCGAACGGGTGCTCCTTCGCCGGGTGCGCCACCCACGACCAGGTGGTGACGGTCCCGACGGGCCCGACCTCGACGAACTCGTCCGTGACGTCGTCGCCGGTGTCGGGGTCGTACTCGGTCGGCGGCACGAGCACGCGGCCCCCGCCCGTCCGGACCCCGACCAGCCGGCCGTCCCGCAGCTCGCTCAGGAACCGCCCGATGACCGGGCCGACCGAGCGGGTGTAGCCGCCGGGGAACTCGACGACGTGGTTCACGTCAGATGGCACTCTCACGGTCCTTCCAGTACGGGTCCCTGAGCTTGCGCTTGAGCAGCTTGCCGTTCGGCTCGCGCGGCATCGTCTCGATGAAGTCGATCGACTTCGGCCACTTCATCTTCGCGAGCCGGCCCTCCAGGGACGCGAGGATCTCGGCCGCCAGATCCGGGCCCGGCTCGACGCCCGCGGCGGGCTCCACGACCGCCTTGATCTGCTCGCCCCACTCGTCGTCGGGGATGCCGAACACGGCGACGTCCGCGACCTTGGGGTGCATGGTGATCTCGTTCTCGATCTCGGCGGGGTAGATGTTCGCGCCGCCCGAGATGATCATGTCGGCCTTGCGGTCGGACAGGAACAGGAAGCCGTCCTCGGTGAGGTAGCCGATGTCCCCGACGGTGAAGAAGTCCTTGAGCCGGTCCTTCTGCGTCTTCTCCTTGTCGCCCTTGTACTCGAAGTCCGCACCGGCCATCTTCATGTAGATCGTGCCGTGCGTCCCCGGCGGGACGGGCTCGCCGTCGTCGTCCACGATGAGCAGCTCGCTGATCGGCCACGCGTTCCCGACCGTCCCGGGGTGCGCGCGCCAGTCCGCGGGGCTCGCGATCGTCCCGCCGCCCTCGGTCGCCGCGTAGTACTCCCAGATGCAGTCGCCCCACCACTCGAGCATCTGCTGCTTGATCGGCACCGGGCAGGGGGCCGCCGCGTGGATCGCCCACTTCATCGACGACACGTCGTACCGGTTCCGGACGTCCTCCGGCAGGGCCAGCAGCCGCTTGAAGTGCGTCGGCACCATGTGCGTGTTGGTGACGCGGTACTCCTGGACGAGCCGCAGGCAGTCCTCGGCGTCCCACTTGTCCGTGTAGACGAGCGTGTGCCCCATGTGCAGCGCCGTCCCGCCGAACTGGGTGACGGCGGTGTGGTAGTTCGGCGACGTGATCAGGTGCGCCTGGTCCTCGCCGCCCGCCGGGCGTCCCGGCGGGATGCCGAACAGGCCGAGCAGGAACGTCATCAGCTCCGCGCTGTCGTCCGGGTCGATCCCCATCAGCGCGCGCTTCACGCCCTTGGGCCGTCCGGTCGTCCCGGACGTGTAGTGCATCGTCGCGCCGTTGCTGCGATCGTCCGGCAGGGTGTCCGGCTGCCCGTCGACCAGCTCCGCGTACGACCGGAACCCCTCGACCTCGCCGAACGCGAACCGCCGGTGCGCCTCGATGGCCTCGCCCGCGCGCACGCCCTCCTTCGCGTACCGCTCGTGGACGAAGAACGCCTTCGCTTCGCTGTCCTCGACGATGTAGCCGATCTCCGGGCCCGTGAGGTGCCAGTTGATCGGCGTGTAGTACCAGCCGGCCTGCAATGCGGCGAGGTAGAGCACGAGCCCCTCGACGCCGTTCGGAACGAGCCCGCAGATCCCGTCGCCCGTCTTCAGGCCGAGACCGCGCAGCCCGTGGACGAGCCGGTTCGAGCGCGCGAGCAGGTCGCCCGCGGTGTACCGCGTCCCGTCCGGGTCGACGGCGGCCACCCATTCGGGATCGGCCTGCGCCAACCGCCAAAAGCCCAACGCTCCCATCGGGTCTCCCTCCGTGAGCACGGGTGAGCGCCGTCACACTCCGGCGCCCGACTGCCAAAGTAGATCACGTTCTCGTTTTGCAGAGCAAGACCTACCGGCCGGGGAAGACTCTTACTAGAATCTGTTCTCGTTTCTTAGCCTGCAGGAGGGGACCGCCGTGGAACGGCTGCCGATCAGCACCGAGCACTGCACCGTCGAGCGCGACGGTCACGTCGTCATCGTCACGATGAACCGTCCGGAGGCGCGCAACGCGTTCAGCTCAGAGATGCTGGTGGGGCTCGCGGAGGCCTGGCAGTACATGTCCGACACACCCGAAGTACGGGTCGGGATCCTCACCGGCGCCGAGGGGACGTTCTGCGCGGGCGCCGACCTGAAGGCGATGGGGCGGCAGCCGGACGACCCCGAGATCCGCGAGCGGATGGCCCGGATCGAGAACTTCCACTGGAAGGGCCTGCTCCGCGAGGGACGCCCCACCAAGCCGCTCATCTGCGCCATCGAGGGCTGGGCCGTCGCCGGCGGCACCGAACTCCTCGCGGGCACCGACCTGCGCGTCGTCGCCGAGGGCGCCACCCTCGGCCTGTACGAGGCCAAGCGCGGCCTGTTCCCGATGGGCGGCTGCGCCATCCGGCTCCCCCGCCAGATCGGCTACGCGAACGCGATGGACATCCTGCTCACCGCCCGCTCGGTCTCCCCCAAGGAGGCCCTCGACATGGGCCTCATCAACAAGATCGTCCCGGACGGCACCGCCCTCGCCGCCGCCCGCGAGCTCGCCGACCAGATCGCCGAGTGCGGCCCCCTCGCCGTCCAGGCCATCCTGCGCACCTACCGCGAGACCGAGCACCTCTCGGAGGAGGAGGCCCTCAAGATCTCCGACGAGATCGGCTGGCCCGTCATCGGCTCCGAGGACGCCAAGGAGGGCTCGAAGGCGTTCAAGGAGAAGCGCGCCCCCGTCTACAGGGGCGAGTGACGCCCTACTCGAACTCGATCGCCCCGATCGCGCCCGCCGCCAGGCCCCGCGCCTCCCGGACGGACTCCCCGTCCGGGAGGTCGACGCTGAGAACCACCGTGACCAGCACGTTCGCCTCCCGCGCCACGAGCCGGACGACTCCGTGCCCGGGCTTCTCGACGCACGCCTCGTCGCCCAGCCCGGGGACCGGCGCCGAACAGCCCTCCGCACGGGACGCGTAGAAGACGCGCGCGCGCTCGGACGCGCCGCCGTCCGGCCCTCGCCCCTGCATCTCCAGATGCACGCTCAGTACCGAGTCGTCACCGGCGGCCCAAAAGCACTCGCGTCGCTCCTCGCCGGCCTGCGCGACCGGCTCCGGCCGCGCCCCCGGGGCGATCCGGGCCACCGCCGCCTCGTCGACCACCGAGCACGGTGCGGGCAGCCGCGCCGCCTCGTTCCGTCCGGGCCACCACCCGGCCGTCCATGGGCTGGCCAGGTAAAGGCACAGGGCGCACACGAGCCCCAGAACGCCCACCAGCCCGGCATGGCCCACGACCGCCGCCCGCCTCCCCCAGGGCCGTAGCGGCACGAAAACGATCCGGTCCCGATGCGCCCCGGCCTTCGCGAGAATGGCCTCGACCTGAGCCGCCATCGCGCCTTCGGACGTCGGCGTTCCGAAGGTCGGCGCCGGCAGCGGAGCACGCCGCCCCGTCCGCGTCGTCACGACGAGGCCGAACCCGGCCGCCGGCCCCCGCGGCGTGACGGCGATCTCCGCGATCTCCCGCCACGGCAGGCGCGCGGACGTCCAGGCCCTCCGCCAGGCGATCCCCTTCGCGTTCACCGTGGTCCGCACCCACGGAGCCCGCCCGGTGAGCACGACGGCGACGTAGACGAGCAGGGGCGCGGCCGTCATGACCCCGCCGGGCCCCACCAGCATGGCCATGCAGACGGCGTAGAAGATCAACGTCACGATGACGGGCCCCAGGACCGCCCACTGCCGCCACGGACGCAGAACGAGCGATTCCGTGTCATCAGCCGGGATCATGGGGCGAGGCTAGCGAACCGCGCACGCCTGTCACGGCCCGGCGGAGGGGCCCGCACGGACGCCGGAGAACGCGCCGAGGTTGACCCGCCCGCCCGCCTGTCCGAACGAGGACAGGGCCATTGCCCAGCGAGAACGCGCACCAGCATGATTTCTCACCTCGAAGAGGGGGAAATCGTGACACGCACCTTCGCCGCCGCATGCGCGGCCGCCGCACTCGTCCTCACCGCCTGCGGCTCGACGCCCGCCACGCCGACGAAGGCCGCGGCCTCGGCGTCCCCCACGACCCCGGCGGCGACGACCTCGGCGGCGGCCGCCCCCGCCGGGACGACCCCGGCCGTCGAGAAGCGCACGGTCACCAGGACGCGGCCGATCCCGTTCAAGACCAGGAAAGTCAAGGACCCGTCGCTCGACGCGGGCACCACGCGGGTGAAGCGGCGCGGCGCCGCGGGCGTCATGACCTACAGCTACGAGGTGACGTACACGGACGGCGAACCGACCGGCAAGAAGCTGCTCGGCAAGAAGGTCACGAAGAAGCCCGTCACCGAGATCGTCGCGATCGGCACGAAATCGGAGCCGCGGTGCGACGAGAACTACAGCGGCGCCTGCGTGCCGATCGCGTCCGACGTCGACTGCGCGGGCGGCAGCGGCAACGGCCCCGCCTACGTCCAGGGCCCCGTCCGCGTGATCGGCGACGACGTCTACGGCCTGGACCGCGACGGCGACGGCACCGCCTGCGACACCTGACCCCGGCTCAGCGCCGACGGCGGGCGACCGCGAAACGGTAGAGGTCGCCGCCCACGGTGATGCGGCCCCGGTAGCCCACCTTCCGCGCGCTGCGGCGCGCGGCGGCCCGCCACCCCGCGTCGGACAGCACCGAGGGGCCGGCCGGCGAGATGCGGCCGACCACGATCTGCCGGGCGCCCGACTCGACCCCGATGGCGCCCCCCACCTCGGTGTGGACGGCGCCGATGCTCGACGACCGGGGGCGCGTAGTCGATGCCGGCAACCGCGTCCCGGTGGAGCGCCGGGCCGTGCGGGATCGTCGTCACCTTGACGTCGTCGTTCTCCATCACCCCGAACGGCTCCATCTCCGGCGCGGGTTCGCCGGCACTCGCCCCGAACGACGCGGGCGGCCGGATCTCGTGGAACCGCGTGTAGTCGGCGGGGCCGCTGCCCACGTGACGTCGATCGGGCGCTGGAACCCCCGTGCCCCCACGACCCCGGCGGCCGCGCCGAGCAGGACCAGCTCGGCGCCGCGGCGGACGGGACGAGCCCGGCGATGATCGCGATCTCGAATCCCGCCCATCACCCGCGCGAATCCCCCGGCACCGTCCGACCTAGTAGCCGTTCTCCTCGCACCAATTCGCGATCAGCGGCAGCGCCTTCTCCGGATTCTCCAGATTCTCGTCGTAGATCCGCACCAGCTCCTCGTCGAGGTACGGGCGGGCGGACTGCACCTTCATCAGCGCCATGACCGCCCCGCCCCGCGCCGGGAGAGAGCCGTCCGACCCCCGGGCCGCCGCCTCCGCTGCGCGGTCGATGGCGTCGCACACCTCCCCGGTGGCCTGCGCCTTGGACCTGGACGGCCGCGACGCCGACGGGGACGGCGAGACGGGCGGCGACGCGGCGGACGACGTCGGCCGCGAGGCGGACGGCGACTGCGAGGGCTCCTCGCCCCCGTCCCCTCCGCAAGCCGTCAACGCGAGCGCCGTAAGGACCGCGAGCGCCACTCGAACCATCGCACGCCTCTCATCCCGGGGACCGCTCGTCCGACACGGCCGCCCGTCGCCATATGTGTCCGGGTGATCACAAATCATCGCCACGCTAAAGCAGCCACGACACCACGCCGCTCACACGTCCGGATCCGGCCAAGCCCAAGCCGGACGACCGCCCGCCGTTCGACGCACGAGACGCGTCGGCGATGCTAGGCAGATGGACTCGCGGTTGCTGGACACGGCCCTTGAAACCGTCGAGACGATCCTGGCCATCGTGTCGGCCGCGCCCCAGGACCTGACCTGGCAGGAGCGTTACGCGAACGAGGACGAACTCGTGTCCGACCTGCGCGATCACGCCGACCGGCTCCGGCGCGGCGACGCCGCACGGCTGCCCGACCTCCGCCGCCTCCTCCTCCCGACGGCCCCGCTGTGCGAAATCGCGACCAGCAGCGGCTGGGCGGACACCTACCTGGCACTCGCGAACCGACTCGACGGCGCGGCGCGACCTGACCGGTCGGGCAGGGGCGCAGCGTTCACCCCGCCGCAGAGTCAGGGGGTACGGCCGTGGCGTGGACGCTATTGAGAATTTCCTCGATCGACGTCACCTCGGCCTCGGTGAACAGCATCTCCGGGCCCTGTGCCACGCGGGTGAAGGGCGGCTCGTAGAGGGCGCCGATGTCCACGACGCCGTTGTGGACGAGGAAGTCGATCAGCAACCGGATGAAGTGGAGTTGGTTGGCGGAGAGGTTCCTTTCGGCCTGGAAGCGGTCGAATGCCGCGGAGGCCGCCTCGGGGTCCAGGCCGGTGATGGACCGCAGGAACAGGCCGAATCCCTCGTGCTCCTGCGCGGCGCGCTCGATGTCGTCCTCGGTGCCGAAACCGGACGCGAGGAACACCTCGGTCAGCCGGTCGAGGTCGGCGGATGTGATCTGCCGGTTGCGGAGGAGCTTCTGCACGGCGAGATCGTTCTCGTGGCTGCGCAGGTACGTGCGGACCTTGGTCTCGAACCGCGTCCGGTCGGTGCCGAGCGTCACGCCCTTGAGCTCGGCTTCGGTGAGCTCGCCCAACTCGTCCTGAAAGCCGGTGTAGAGAATGCCGCGCCTGGTCTTCTCGATGAGTTTGGTGAGGCCCCGGACGCGCCGGCGCATCAGCTCCAGCATCGGAAGGGTGACGTCCTGCCACCACGCGTCGGTGACCAGGTCGGACAGCAGTTCCCGGTGCTGCGCCACGACCGGGTTCTGCAGCGTGATCGGGTCGAGCAGCGCCTCGGCGATGTCCTGCACCTGCCCGCGCAGCTTGTCGAAGGACGGGTCCGCCTGCAGAACCGCGAGCTGCAGGCGCAGCGCGAGCAGGTCGAACCGTTTGGCCTCCTCGCTGTTCTCGTCCTCCCGGAACTCGGTGGGCAGGCCCGCGACGTCCTCGGTGAGCTCATCGCGCTTGTCGGCGGTGATCTTCTGCCAGCTCGCCGATCGCTGGTAACGCTCGACGGTCTCCAGGTGGCGGCGCACCTCGATGTTCGCGTGGTTCATCCCGGCGACCTCGGCCTGGAGCCGGGCTGCGAGGTCCCAACGAAGGCCGGTGTCGCTCTGGGTGCCGTCTCGGGTGTCGTCCCCCGAGGTCCCGGAGTCGCCGAGCTGGACGTCCAGCCCGTACAGCAACTCGATGCGGCGCTGGAAGAGCCGTTCGGTGAGGGACGGCTGGACGCGGCCCTCGACGGACGCGACGTCCTGGTTGAAGAAGTCGAAGTTGCCGCACAGGTCGAAGACGAGGAAGCCCTGCTTGTCGATGTTCGGGCCGAACAGGTCGGGGCACAGCCGGGTACCGCGCCCGATCATCTGCCAGAACTTCGTCTTGGACCGGACGGGCTTGGCCAGCACCAGGTTGACGACCTCCGGCACGTCGATCCCGGTGTCCATCATGTCGACCGACACCGCGATGTGCGGCGCCGAGTCCTTGATCGAGAACTTGTCGATGAGGTCCTGCGCGTACGTCATGCCGTGCGTGATAACGCGCGCGAAGTCGCCCCGGTGCTCGGGATAGAGCTTGTCGAACCGCGTGACGATGAAATCGGCGTGCTTCTGGTTCCGCGCGAAGATGATCGTCTTGCCTAGCCGGTCGCCACCCGCGACCTTCGCGCCGTTCCCCATCAACGTCTGCAGCATCTTGTCGATCGTGTCGTCGTTGAACAGGAACTTGTTCAGCTCCTCGGCACCGATCTCGTCCGGAGGGTCGCCGTCTTCGTCCCATTCGAGGAGGTCCCAGTCCTCCTTCTCCTCCTCGGACAGCTCGTCGTACTTGATGCCCCTTTGCAGGAACTTCAGGGGGACGTTCACCGAAATCGGCTTGACGAGGTAACCCTCGGCAACGGCCTCATCCAGCCCGTATACGTCGGTGGGGACGTGGTCTTCGAGGTTGAACAGCCGGTAGGTGTTGCGGTCGATCTCGTCCTTCGGGGTGGCGGTCAGCCCGACGAGCAGCGCGTCGAAGTAGTCGAATATCGCCTGGTACTTCCGGTACACAGACCGGTGCGCCTCGTCGATGACGACGAGGTCGAAGTAGCCGGGGCCGAACCTGCGCCTGCCGCCGTCCACCTCGTTGATGAGCCCCATCATCGTGGGGTAGGTAGACACGTAGACGCGACCCTCGCCCGTCCGGTCCTCCACCAGGTTCACGACCGGGGTGGCGGGCAGGTGCCCTTTGAAGGCGTTCGTCGCCTGCCGGACGAGCGCCTGCCGGTCGGCGAGGAACAGCACCCGCTTGACCCACCCGGCCCGCTGGAGCTGGTCGACGAGCGCGATGACCGTGCGGGTCTTGCCGGCCCCGGTCGCCATGACGAGCAGCGCGTCCCGCTGTCCCTGCTCGAACGCCTCACCGATGCGGCGGATGGCGCGGCTCTGGTAGTGACGGCCCGCGATCTCGTCGTTGACCTTCACGCCGCCGAGCGCCTGCCGGCCCGCCCGCCGCTGGATCAGCAGCCGCAGCTCGTCCTTGGTGTAGAAGCCCAGCACTTCACGCGGGGGGTAGAGGGCGTCGTCCCAGATGAAAGTCTTGTAGCCGCTGGTGTAGAAGATCACCGGATGTTGCCCGAACCGCGCTTCGAGCGCGTCCGCGTACCGTTTCGCCTGCTCCTGCCCCTCGATCGGGTCCCGTGTGGTGCGCTTGGCCTCGACCAACCCGACCGGCTTGCCGTCGTCGTCCCACAGGACATAGTCGACCCGGCCTTCGCCCGTCTTCGTCGGCAACCCGGTGACGGGGAACTCGCGGTCTTCGCCCTTGTCGAGCGGCCAGCCCGCCTCTTTCAGCAGGAGGTCGATGATCAGTTCGCGGGTCTCGGCCTCGTCGTAGTCGTGATCGTCCGGACGTGCGGCGTTCGCCGCCTTCGCCGCCCGCACCTCGTCCCGCAGCCGCTCCAGCTCGGCGTCGAGGTCGCGGTTCTTGCGGCGTTCCTCGACGAGTTCCTTCTGCTGCCGCGCGAACTCCTCGGCCTGCCTCTGGATCTCGGCCTGCTTTTTCCTCCGGGCGTCCGCAGGAGCCGGAGTCGGGATTTCGGCCGAGTTGAAGGTGAGCCCCGCGTCGGGCACGTTCTCCCGATCCCGCGCGTAGTTCCGCGCGACCCAGTACAGGACGTGGAAGAGTTCGGCCACCGTCCGAACTGCGTCCCGCGGCTGCACCGGCCCCGCACGATGCACGGCCGTGTTCCCCTGCCGCCGGATGACGTCCATCTTCGTCCGGATCGCCGGCCCGACCAGCGTCACCATGGTCGGCTCCGCGATCAGTGCGGCGAGCTCGCTCCGGTACGGGAGGCGAAGGGTGTCGTCCGCCTGATACAGCCAGTTGACCGTGAGTTCGAGCGCCCGCCGAGCGTAGAAACAGGAAGCGCGCGGATCGGCATGCGCCAGCCGCTCCGCGCGCATCGACTCGTCGTACAGGTCAGGCCACTCGCCTTTGAGAAACCCGAAGTTGCTCACACGGCACCCTTCCCCCAGGGAACAGAGGGGTCAATCCTCCCACAACTCCCCCCGAAACGCCCGCTGTTGGACCGATGCAAACAACTCGTCCAGGTGCGCGAGATGAGCCTCATGGCTCCTTTTCAGCCGCTGGAGTGACCGCAACCTCTCCACGAAGCGCCGTTGCAGCTCGATAGGAGGAACCGGGACACTGAGTGCCGACATCTCTTTCGCATTGACATTGAACTGCACCGCCGACCGTCGCGCCGCCTTGAGAAAAATTCTCCTCCCCCCGGCGCTCCTCAGGAGACCCTGAACATATTCCGGCAGCAAGCGTGCGGGATCAAACCGCAGGCGCATTAGGTGCGAATCAAAAGCCCACTTCTCAATACCAGGATAAACGACTATAGCTTTCCCTAGATGCTCTTGTGAGGCTATCGCGCGCGCCAGGACGATATCACCCTCGGAGAGTGAGTGACGGGACAAGTCCTTAGGTGCAAGGTCGACATACTTGCGGTCACTAAGGTCAATTTGCCAGTTTTGAATGTTGGCAACTCGGAGACAAGTGAATGATTTGCTATCACTCGATGCCGGCACCATAGTCCCATAGTTCGGCTTAATGGTGAAGAAGTCTCCCAGCGGCTGGGTCGGCCAGCCCATTGGATTGAAAAGGGGGTCGCCGAACATATCAATAAAGACGGACTGGGTGAGTTCATCGAACAGTGCGATAGCCTCCCGCCGCTTCACCCGCAGTGCATCCGCACGATCAAGCATGCTCGCAGCCTGCTCCTGTGCCCCCTGTGGAGGGAACGGCACTGGCAGATTCAGAAAAGTGTCCTGCGGCAGGCTACGGCGTCGAGCAGTAGTTCCCTTAAGCTTAGATGCGTAGTAAGCAAGTGCACGAGGGGATCTCAGATACCTTTCAAGGTAGTCCCTACTAACGCCCCCATTCACGTTCCACACCCCGTAAGCAGGACTCACGATCGCTTCAGAGTAAAGTCTCTGAAAAGACAAAACTCCCTCATCAATCGGGAACCCGACAACCAACTGCCCCCGCTGCACCACCTTGTAAGATGAAGTGTCGGCACTTGCTATACGTTTTTTAAACTTATCGGCTTGCTCAACCAGTCCATTATGCATAGTCATCGACAAGATGGGGTATGTTCCCTCTCCTGCGCGTATGACAGGTGCAGGCTCTATGAGCTCCCCTAGGGGGACAGTGGCATACCTCATCGCAACATTCCTTTCAGTTCCGATATCCCGTGCTGGATTTCGGATTCCAGTTGCTCGAGGCCTTCGATGATTTCCAATGGCGGGCGGTACTCGACCTCTTCGTGGACGATCTCCTTGTAGCGGTTGACGCTCAGATCGTAGTCCTGGGCGGCGATGTCGTCCTTGGAGACGCAGAAGCTCTGTTCGGTGCGTGCGCGCTCGCGCTCAGTGCCGTCCCGGCGGTTCCAGCGGGCGAGGATGTCCGGGAGGTTGTTCTTGACGTGCTCGGACTCGTCCAACAGTGTGCTCGGCGTGGGGCCGAGCTTGGTCTCCTCCAGGAGCGGTGTGCGCTTGTCGTCGAGGCTGAATCCATCAGCGGCCATGTCGTAGAACCAGACGGTGCCGGTTCCGCCGCTGTCGGTCTTGGTAAGGATGAGGATCGCCGTAGAGACGCCCGCGTAAGGCTTGAAAACACCGCTTGGCAGCTTCACCACGGCGTCAAGCTTCTGGTCTTCGACCAAAAGCTTGCGGAGGCCCTTGTGCGCCTTGCTCGAACTGAAGAGCACCCCTTCAGGGACGATGACGGCAGCCCGGCCTCCCGGCTTGAGCAAGCGGAGGAAGAGCGCAAGAAAGAGAAGCTCAGTCTTTTTCGTCTTGACAATCTGCTGCAAGTCTTTCGCCGTGGTCTCGTAGTCGAGACTCCCGGCGAAGGGCGGGTTCGCGAGGATAAGCGAATACTGCTCTGCCTCGTCGGCAACGTTCTGAGCCAACGAGTCGCGATAACGAATATTCGGCTGCTCAATGCCGTGCAAAAGCATGTTCATGCTTGCGATGCGCAACATCGTGCTATCGAAGTCGAAGCCATGGAACATGCCAGAGTGGAAATGCCTCTGATTGGCAGCGTTCAGGAGGGCGTCGCGGTGTTCGCGCTGGACGTACTCGGCTGCGGCTACGAGGAAGCCCGCGGTCCCACAGGCCGGGTCGCAGATTTCGTCTTGCGGCCCGGGATTCATCATCTCGACGATCAACTGGATGATGTGCCGGGGCGTGCGGAACTGGCCGTTCTGGCCCGCAGCGGCGATCTTGCCGAGCATGTACTCGTAGAGATCGCCCTTGGTGTCACCCTCACCGAGCGGGATGTCATCCAGGAGGTCAACGGCCTTGGTCAGCAGATTCGCCGTGGGGATGGTAAAACGGGCATCCTTCATGTGGTGGGCATAGGTGGAGTCGTCTCCACCGAGGCGCTGTAGCCACGGGAAGACCCCGTCTCGCATCGTGGTGTGCATGGCCTCGGGATGGAGCTCCTTGAGCTTGCTCCACCGCAAAGCCATGGTGTCGTTCGTGTAGATCGGGCTCTCGATCGGCTTGCCCGTGCGGTTCGCCTTGCGCTCCTTGAGCGTCTGGATGTCCTCCAGCCGCCGGAGGAACATCAGGTAGGTGATCTGCTCGATCACTTCCAGCGGGTTGGAGATGCCTCCTGACCAGAACGCATCCCACAGCCGGTCGATCTTGTTCCTGAGCTCACCTGTGATCACGCCCGGAACTTTAGCCGACGCGAACGACAGCCCGAGGCAACTTCACGCAGCTCAGTCGAGCCGCGTCGCGTCGACCGTCCCCGCCACGCCCACGTGGGCGGACGGCTCACCGCGCGTCCGCCCATGCCCATCCGTACGTCCCGGCTGGTCGCCGGACACAGGCTCCAAGACCCGACCGTGGGGACAGGGGTCAGAGATCCTTGATCGTCTCAGCCAGGCGCTTGAAGTCGTCCCGGTTCACCATGAGCTTGGGACCGTCCCGGGTCCTTGCTGTCACGGACAGCAACGGCGCCGACCACGGACGCGATCTCGACGCAGTTGCGGCCGTTCTCCGTGTTCCGCCTCACCTTGCGCCAGGTTGCATTGCGCAGGTCCATGTTCGCTCCCAATGCGATGGGTGCAGGTTTGATCAAAGACGCTTGATCGCCGCAGCGAAGTGCCGGAACTCGCTGCGCGCCAGGGTGACCTTGGGGCCGTCCGGGTCCTTGCTGTCACGTACCAACATCGTCTCGCCAATAGACGCGACTTCGATGCATTGGTCTCCGTCGTCATGACTGCGGGAAGCCTTGCGCCATGCCACGTTACTCAGATCCATTTCTCCTTTATCACCTTTTCTATCAGCAATCGCGATCCCGTGGTATTCAGAGCTTGCGCGTTGAGCGTTTGCATGACTTCGCTCATCCTTGCGATTTCAGACGGATCGCGGCATATCTCACCGCCATTCACCTTAACGACGTAGGCGACCTCGCTTCGATCTGACTGGGTTGCTATGGTAAACGAACCTCGAACGCCGCGATAATACCCCGTCTCGGCAATCTGCAAGAAAACTCTTTCGCGCATAGACAGCACGATCAGCGCCTCGAGTTGCTCTCGCATGACCTCCTTCGAGCCGACCTGGCGATACAGGATGCTCTCCTCCATCACCACGCTGATCATGGGAGGGGGCTGTCGGCGCAGAAGTTCCTGGCGCCGCATCCGGGTAGCCACCGCGTCGTCGTCGACCAGCAGAGCACGAGCATACGCCTCGGTCTGGAACAGGCCATAGACGAGATAGTTCTCGTAGACCCGAAGCTGGTCCGCCGTCGCCTCAATCTTCGGGAACGAGATGAAGTGCGTCGGGTACCGAACGACCTTGATCTTCTCCAGGAGGACGTCCCAGGCTTCGACGATCGCGTTGTCCGCGTTGAGCACCTCGTCGAGGCGGCCGGCGAAGTCCCTGCGGCACTTGGTCCTACCACACTCGACGTGGCTGATGTAGGAGCGAGCCACGTTGACCAGCTTGGCCAGCTCCTCCTGGTTGAGGTCGGCGGCTTCCCGGAACCTCTTGACCTCTGAACCGAATCCGAGCAGTTCAGGGTCGATCTTCGGCCGGTCGCTACTGCTCGGAGACAACTTGCTCTCCCTCGCTTGCTAGTGGCGCGTTGGTATCCGCTACCCGGATGTGGGCGATTCCGTGCTCTCTGATGAGAGTACGCCGCTCCATGGCCAGATGGTGGTCATTCAGGCACACAGGGTGACCTTGGCGCGATCCGGCCACGTCGGCCGCGTGGGGACGCCCACCACACGGGAGGGATCTTCCGATGTCAGCCATGGCTTTTGCGGCGGAGGCGGCGACGCTCGTCCTGGCGCCGTCCGACCGGGCGCCCGGTCACGCGCGGCGCTTCTTGAGCGACCAGTACCGGGCGCTCGGAATCGAGGACGACTTCGCCGGGCGGCTCGTGGTTACGGAGCTGGTTACCAACGCCTACAAACACGTCGGTGTCGGGCACATCGTCGTGCGGATCTTCCCGGACGAGGCCAAGACCTTCGTGTGCGTAGAGGTCTGGGACGAGGGGGCCGCGTTTCCCATCGTCCGTCCGGAAAGCCTCGACTCGACGTGCGGGCGGGGGCTGCCGCTGGTCATCGAGCTCGTGCAGGAATGGGGCGTCCGTCCGCTGTACGAGACCGGAAAGATCGTGTGGGTTCGGTGGGCGCTCTGATCGCCTGGGTCGAGCCCGTCCTGCTCGGCCTGCGGGCGTGGTGGGGGCGGTCGGCGGCGATTCGGCATCTGGACGCGCTCGCCACCGTCCTCCACGCGCGGGGATACCGCTGCGTCGCACGGTACCGCGCCCGGCCTCGGCTGGCGGTGATCGGCCCCCGCGACCGAGCCCGGGCCGTGGTCGCCGTCCACGCCGCTCCTGGCGGGACCTGGGGTTACCACGAGCCGAGCCATCACTACCTCTGCCCCTGCGGCGACGCCGAAGGGGCCGCCGAGCTGGTGGACCACATCCTCAAGCGCCGCATGTTCACGGCGTCCTGGTAGACCGCTCCCCTTCTCCGGAGGCTCTCCATGCAACCCGCGAACCATCACCCGTCCGGCATCGAACTGGACGCCGACATCGACGCGGCCCTGGCCGGCCTGCGACGGACGTTCCCCGGCATCTGCATCTGGTACGGCGACTTCAGCGGCTCGCTGTGGGCGCTCCTCCCCGACCGGCTGGCCGAGGCCAAGAACGCCGCCGGGCTCGCCCACCAGCTCCGCGCCGCCCTCGGCCCTCCACGCCCCACCGGACGCGACGCACCCGCCCCGCCGCCGTCCACACGAAGACGCGACGGCACCTGGACCACGCCACGTCGTGAAGCCGCCCACCCGCGCCCGACCCTGCGCCCCGGACTCCTCAACCGGCTCGTTACCGCGTGGCGCCGATGGTTCCGGGGTGACGAACGGCCCGCGAGGCACGCTCGTCCCGTCCGTCGCCGTCCGGGCCGCGGATTCACTGGCCGGGCCGACTGGGGAAGCGCGGTTCCGGGGTAAGGAGGCCGGTGGTCCGCGTCGGAGAATGCGCCCAGTCCGTCCGGACGATGGAACCCGGCACTCGATTCGGCCGCTCATCTGCGGTTATCCACGTCAGGACATCGAACCGATGGTGCAGAGCGGGCAATGCCCGGCCGCGACGCGGAGACGGATCTCACGGTCGATTGCGACGGCGGAAGGATCGGGACGATGGCGAGGACGACGCAACTGCGAACGTACCGGGTACAGGACGGCCTGCTCGACGAGTGGGCGGCGAGGTGGCGCGAGCTGGTCGTCCCGCTGCGGCTGGAGTTCGGATTCGAGATCGGCGGCGCGTGGCTGGACTGGGAGCGGAACCAGTTCGTCTGGTTGATCTCCTACGACGGCCCGGAGACCTTCGCTGAACGGAACGCGCAATACTGGGCATCACGGAAGCACGAGCGGATGGCGCTGGACCCCAAGGAGTACTTGGTGGAGACGGACGTCCGCGAGGTTGGCACCGCCCTCTGAGAACGTCACGGAACCTGCACACGGACGGACGTCTCCGGGCGCATGAGCCAGGGCGGACGAATCGCAGCAGGTTGTGAGGCTGTCGAACCTCTACAAAGCGCGGGACGTGCGATGGTTCGCCCACTGCTGGGCTACGGCCAGGTTGGCGGCGGGCGCGGCGTTCGGATCGGCGGCGGCGCGTCGCCTCCACCGTTCGGCCGACGCGTGCGCGTGGAGGTCGATCGCGGCAGGTGCGGCGCCCGCCCAACTCGGGAAACGCGCGGCCCATCGTTCGGCGTCGGCGGGAGTGTGCCCGGCATGCAGCAGCCAGGGGACGACTTGGGCGATCTCAACCCATGGCGCGCCGCGTGAGGCGAATCCCCAATCCACCACGTAGGCGCGGTCGTCCGCTTCGATCAGGATGTTGTGCGGATTGAGGTCGGTGTGCAGAAACGCGTCACCTGCCATCGGGGAGGCGTCCGGCACGAGTGATTCCCAACGGCGTTCGACGCGCATCTCGACCGGGGCAGGGCAAGGGGTGCCCTGAAGGTGGTGGATCGCCTTGGCCAGCGTTTCGAGATCCGGGGAACCCGGCGAGTAGTCGGCGTGGCGGCCGTTGACGACCTCGAACCCCACGGCGAGCCACCCCCCGGCTTCGGCGGTGCACAGAAGCCGGGGGGCGAACTCCGGTACGCACGGGGCGATGAGGGCTTCTCTGCGCAGCGCGCGGACCTGGGCGCCGTCCTGGTCCGGTGCGGTCTTGGGGGCGGCCTTGACGAACGCTGCCCCTGCCGCGCCGGTCACCGTGGCGGCGAACGCTGCGTTGCTCCCGCTGGGCGCCGCCCGGACGCGGCGGACCGGGCCCGTCCGCTCAGTGATCCCGGCCCGGACGTCCTCCGGAAGCCGCGTCCAGTCGCCGCGCATCTGTGCCCTCGTCAGTCTCCGATGGTGCTGCACTCCGGCGGGCAGCAGCCCGCACCGGCACCGGCCTCCCAGAACTCCATGTCCACGTAGTACCCCGTGGCGCGCAGGATCGGGACGGTCCGTTCCAGCGCGGCCCCCGACAGGATGTCGGCATCCACCACGGGCACGTGGTGAAGGTAGGCGCCGGCGTGCGCCATGCCGAACTCGAAGTAGGGCTTGGTGCGCTTGAGGAAGGCGTGCCAGCCCTCGTCGACCGGTACCGAGGGAACGATCCGGACCCAGTCGGCCGGGTCCTTGGAAGCGGCCTTGATGAGGTCGGCGTGCGCCTTGAGGAACACCAGCGCTTGACCCATCAGACGCTCGGCGTAGGCGCGGGTGACGTGGTTATAGCGCATGATGTCCTCGACCAGCAGGCTGAACACCTCGGGTGCCACCAGTTCGCGGGGGTCTTTGACGGTTTGCGCCGTCCTCTCGGAAGTGATGGTCATTTCGCTACCTCCTGGAGTGAGAGAGGATGTGGCCGCGTGCCGGGGTGCCGAACACATGAAGGACACTAGGAAATAACTCACCGAGAGGGCCACTGACTTGCGCGGACTTGCACGCGGATTCAGAGAGCGGCGATCGCCGTTGTGATCAGTTCGCGAGCCGTCGGACCATGGGCGGCCATCGAGGCCAGTTCCGCGAAGGTTCGCCGGTACAGGTTCAACTCTCCCGTCTGCTCCACCGTGATCTTGGCGGAGACCGTCTCGATCACCACTCGTTCTTCGTCCAGAATCCAGAAACCTTCTACTGGCCACATCGAACGCTCAACGGAAAATGGAATGATTCCGAGCGACACTGAGGGCAGAGCCATGACATCAAGAAGGTAACCAAGTTGGCCGGCCATGATATCCGCATCGGCGATGCGAGCACACAACACGGCCTCTTCGATGACTACCGCAAACCGATGAACTCCAGAATGCAACAAGCGTTGCCGCTCCAAGCGCGCCGCAGCCGCTTCTTCGGCACCTCCGGGAATTGTAAAGAAATCTGCTATGCGATCAAGCAAGGCGCTCGCGTAGCCGTGAGTTTGAAAGAATCCGGGAACCACGCCTGGTTCATATATCCGAAAGAGTTCGGTCTGATCCCACAGTGGGAGCACGGCCTCCTGGAGCCGTTTGAGACCACCCAATTGCATCCGTGGCCATTCAACATAGGCCGAGTCGAGTTGACGATTGATCGTAATCAACTCGTCCACAGTCTGCCCACTGGCCCCGCATGCCGCACACCATGCTCTGATATCAGAGTTAGTAAATGACTGTTTACCGCTTTGCATGCGACTGCATTTCGACTCATGCCAGCCGCACACGCTGGCCACCTCGCGAGCCGACAGGCCGGATTCGAGGCGTATCTCTCGGAGCCGTGCAGCTAGCGCTTCCCGGGCTTGCTGAATAGAAGACGAGGGATGCTTAGGCATGGTCGAACGTCAGGACGGCCGGTACCCATGGTGATCGATCGCTCGATCCCACACGGCTTCAAAGGCTCCAGAACATAGGCCGACAAGCGCACGGTCACGCGTAACCTCATTGTCGGCCCACTCGCCATCGCCAGTGAAATGGTTCCACACGAGCACCGAGGAATCAAAGACCCAGAAATCCGCAGGAGGAACAACCAGACCGGCCGTCTGTTGGCGAGGCAACCAGCGAACTTTTTCTCCAGCCACCAGGTTAACCAAGGGCGTACATTCCCAGAGCCACCGAGCATACTTGGAAAGGGGCTCCGAGACGATTCGCACCCGCCGCACCTCGACCCCTCTGGCGACCGCCTCACCCACCGTGGATATCCACCACTCATCATTGATATCAGGAGCGGCAACACCAGTCTCTAGCCACTTCACATATGAATCGTCATACATATAGGCATCGCGCAACTCCAGATGGACAGCCGATCGGGATGCTCCCGAGAGGAGGTCGTCAAACGTCTCATTCGTTAGGGGTTTCCCCATCAAGAGCCTCCAATGCCCTAAGGATCACCGGTTTCATGCGCGCAGGCATACGTACCGATGATTCGTTTGACGCCGTGCGGCTGTAGGATGAGATCTCGTCCAGCACGGCCGCGTCCGTCTCAGTCCATCCCTGGAACAGGAGTTCACCTGTAGCGCGGTCCACAAAGACGGCAGGAGAGCCCTGGTTCTTGCTGGTGTCGTCCTTGCCATAGAACTCTAGAGCCACGATGACCTCCACGTCGGGTGGCATGCGCCGGCTTGCGTGCGCGCTGTGATGCGATCGTCTGGCTTGTGCGTCCTCCCCGTCAAGGTCGCGGACATGAAACTAGCGCCGAGGCCAGCGCCCTGGGGTTTGGACGCAAAGCGTCATCGGAAGATCAACCCAAACTTCTGTCTACCGGCCTCACCGGTGCGCTGCTATCGGCATCGGCTGAGGCACACTGGCGAGGGGCGCAGACCGCGTTTCGCCGCCCGCCCATCCCACGTCCGCATCTTCGGGAGGTCTGCCGTGTTCTCCGCGCCTGAAGACCCCGCCGTCCGCGAACGGATGCGCACCGCCTTCGCTTACGCGGCGGACCGCCTGGGCTGCACTCCTCTACCGGACGCACCCGGCGCCTGGGGACATGGCGGACGAACCCACGGCCGGGCCGTCGAGGGGCCTTCCGGACTCGCATGGCTTCGGGTCCTGGCCGCACCCGTGGAACGACGAGGCTCGAAACTGTGGACCGGCAATGAGCAGGCGGCTGCCACCCTCCCCCGGCTCGTCCCGCGCCCTCATCTCCTGGCCACCGTGGAATGGGACGCCGACGGGCTCGCCCACCGTGCCGAGCTGAGCGCATACATCGCGACGCCCGTCTGCTCGCCCGCCCCTGCTCTCACCGAGCGAATCCGCCTGCCGGACGCGTGGTGGGCACGGTTGAGGGAGGCCATTGAAGCCGTGGCCGTGACACCTTCGCCGGGCTCCCGTTCGCCCGTCATCACCCAGGAATACATTCACCGCGCGATACCCCGTTATCTCGGAAATACGGGCGTCGACACGACCGTCACGCGCTGGAGTCTCGCCCACGGCGACCTCCACTGGGCCAACCTCACCAGGCCCGAGCTCACGATCCTGGACTGGGAGGGTTTCGGCCCCGCGCCGTTCGGCTTCGACGCCGCGCACCTGTACGCCTACACGTTGCCCGTGCCCGAGGTGGCCGCCGACGTCCGGCGGACGTTCGCCGACGTGCTGGCGACACCGGACGGACGGCTCGCCGAACTCACCGTCGCGGCGATGATCCTGCAGGCCGCCGAACGCGATCCCGTCCACGCGCGACTCGCCCCGCTCGTCTCGGCGCACCTCCCCGTTCAACGCGAGCAAGCAAATCCGCGCTGATGGCCGCCCGGTGCACGGCCACAAATTGACCGCTCCCGCGCGGATGGTCCGTCGCCCGGGGGGCCGGAACCGCGTCAGTGGGTGGCGCCGAGTTCGATGAAGAGGACGCCCGCGGCGATCAGGGCGATGCCGAGGCCCATGACCCTGGTCAGGGCCTCCTTGAACAGGACGCGGGACGCGATGGCGGTGAGGGCGACGCCGGAGGCGGCCCAGATGCCGTAGGCGACGCCGATGCCCAGGCCGTCGTACAGCGCGAGCGCCAGGAAGGCGAACGCCGCCAGGTAGCCGGCGGCCACGAGCGCGAACCAGGCCCGCCGTCCGCCGGGCTGGGAGGCCATCCGCAGGGAGAGCGTGCCCGTGACTTCGGTGAGGATCGCCCCCGCCAGGTACAGCCAGGTCATGCGGAGGTGCCCTCCCGGTCCTGGGCGCGCTGGGAGCCGAGCTCCACGCACAGCACCCCGGCGATCACCAGGGCGATGCCGACGCCCATGGTGGCGGTGAGCGCGTCGTCGAAGATGACGGCGGCGAGCACGGCGGTGAGCACGACCCCGGCGGCGGCCCACACCCCGTAGGCGACGCCGACGCCGAGCCCGGCGCGCAGCGCGAAGCTGAGGCCGACGAACGCGCCGAGGTAGCCGACGGTCACCAGCGCGTACCAGGCGGGCCGGTCCACCGCCGCGCGCAGTGACAGCGTGGCGGTCACCTCCAGCAGGATCGCCGCCAGCAGCGGTGCCCACTTGTTCATCGGGCGTCTCCGGGAACGGAAAGGGTGGTCGTGAGCCGCCGGGGACTTTACCCGCCGGACGGTGGAGCACGCGTGCGGCCTCGCCGTCAGCGGCGGGTGCGGAGGTGGATGCGTTCGCCCTGCTTCCCGAAGAGGCTGAGCAGCTCGACGCCGCCGCGTCCGGCTGCGCCGAACCAGTGCGGGATGCGGCAGTCGAACTCGGCGGCCTCGCCGGGGCCCATGACGAAGTCCTGGTCGCCGAGCGTGACGCGGAGCCGCCCGCGGAGCACGTAGAGCCATTCGTGGCCCGCGTGGGTCCGCAGGTGGGGTTGTTCGTCGTGCGCCGGGATGGTCATCTTGTACGCGCGCGGCTCGCCCTGCTGGTGCGACAGCGGGATGAGCACCCGCCCGTCCTTCTTGGTGGGACGCTGCGGGACGCGCGGGTCGAGGATCCGGGGCGCGGCGACGATCTCGTCGAGGGGGACGCCGAGCGCGGCGGTGACCGGCAGGAGGAGTTCGAGGCTCGGCTTGCGCTGCCCCGATTCCAGGCGGGACAGCGTGCTGGTGGAGATGCCGGTGGCCCGGGCGAGGGCGGTCAGGCTGACGCCCTTCTTCTCACGCGCGCGCCGCAGCCGGGGCGCGATCTGCTCGATGACGGCGTCGACGGTCGGTTGGTCGTGCATGGGGGCAGTGAAACCGATGCGTCCCGGTTTCGGCAAGGTTCTTTGCCGAAACCGACCGGTTCTCCCGAGCCTGTCGGCGGAGGTGATCCGGATGGACACGACAATGACGAACGCGGAGCCGTCCACGGCGGGACGGTCGCGCCTGCCCGCGGGCGTGTACCTGCTGGGGTTCTGCCTGTTCGCGATGGGCACCGCGGAATTCCTGCTGGCCGGTGTGCTCCCGGCGGTCGCGACGGACCTGGACGTCACGCTCTCCTCGGCGGGGCTCCTGATCACCGCGTTCGCGCTGGGCGTCGTGGTGGGCGGGCCGCCGTTCGCCGTGCTCAGCCTGCGCTGGCCGCGCCGGACCGCGCTGGTGGCGACGCAGGGCGTGTTCGCGGGCGGCGTCGCGGTCGGGCTGGTCGGCGACTACCCGGTCCTGCTGGCGAGCAAGTTCCTGACGGGCGTCGCCTACGCGGGCTTCTTCGCGGTCGCCGCGGTGACCGCGATCGGGCTGGTGACGCCGGACCGGAACGCGCGCGCGTCCGGCGTGGTGGTCAGCGGCCTCAGCGTCGCGATGGTCGTCGGCGGCCCGGCGGGGACGCTGCTCGGCCACGTCACGACGTGGCGCGCCGGTTTCTGGGCCGTCGTCGCCCTGACGGCGGCCGGGACGGTCGGGTGCCTGCTCGGGTTGCCCGCCGGCCGGACGGACGCGGGACGGACGTCCCGGCCGAGCGTGGCCCGGGAGTTCGGCGCGATGCGGCGGCCGTCGCTCTGGGGGGTATACGCGGTCACGATCCTCACGACCGCCGCCTACATGATCACGTTCAACTTCCTGGCGGCCGTGCTGTCCGAGGTCACCGGCGTTCCCGAGTCGTGGACGCCCGCGATCCTCGCGCTGTTCGGGGTGGGCGCCTTCGCGGGCCTGTCCGTGGGCGGTCGGGTGGCCGATGGGCGCCCGCACGCCGCGCTGCTCGGCGGGACGGTCGCGGTCGCGGGGCTGTCGGTGGTGATGGTCGCGGCGGCGCGGGAGGTCTGGGCGGTCGTGCCCGCGGTGTTCCTGCTGGGGATCGCGGCGTTCGTGCTGAACCCCGCCCTGTACGGGCGGGTGTTCGCGATCGCGGCCGACGCTCCGACGCTGGCCGGGGCCACGACGGTGTCGGCGTTCCAGTTCGGCATCAGCGTCACGCCCGTCCTGGCGGCGGCCGCGTTCGCGGGGGGCGCCGGGCTCACGTCCGTGAGCGTGATCGGGGCCGTCCTCGCGGTGGCGGCGCTGCCGCTCGTCCTCCGCGACCGGGCGGCGGCCGGTCAGGCCCGCGACAGGAGGGTCAGGTAGTCGTCGAGGGGGGCTCCGGCGGCGAGCATCGCGCGGCTGCGGGTCCGGAGGCGGGCGCGCCATTCGGCGAGGACGTCCTCGAGGGCGGTGGTGTCGCCCGCGGCGCGGAGCTGCTCGACGAACAGCCGGATCCGGCGCAGCGGGTAGCCGCCGCGCCGGAGCTGGCGGGCGGCGTGCGCGTCGCGCACCACGTCCGGCGGGTAGCGGCGGCGGCCGGTGACGGGGTCGCGGCCGGGCCGCAGGATGCCCGCGGCCTCCCACTTGCGCAGGGAGGCGGGGTGCATGCCGAGCTGGTGGGCCAGCTCGCCGATGGACAGTTCCGCGCGCCGGTCCGCGGGCGGCGCGGACGTCAGGTCGCCGAGGGCGACCGCGACCTGGTCGAGGACGTCCCGTTCGTGGAGCAGCTCGGCGTGCGCCCCGTCGATCAGCCGGAACAGGGCCTCGTCGTCGCCGCGTCCGGCGGCCCGCAGGATCTCCGCGGCAGTCGCGTGCCCGTAGCCGGGGCGGAGGGCGAGGAAGGCGCGCAGGGCCTGGGCGTGGACGGCGGTGTACTGCCGGTACCCGCTGGCGCTGCGCCCGGCCGGGGGCAGGATGCCGTCCTCCTCGTAGTTCCGGACGGCCTGCGCGGAGAGGCCGTGCTCGCGGGCCAGGTCGACGGGTCGCAGGGTTCTCATGTCCTCGTTTTGAAGGTTAGGCCGCTGCTCAGCGGTGTTCTCCGCGAAAAGCTTCGCTCGATGTTTCAACGTTACAGTTAAGTGCGACCGTTCGGCCACGCCCGCGAAAGGGGCTCTTCGTGTCTGTCCGCGACATCGGTCTGCACTTCGGCGACGACCTCGCCGAGCTCGGTTCCGCACTCGATCGCCTGCTGGACGGGTTCCGTCCGGCACCCGCGCTGCTCGGGCTGGGCGAGCCGGCCCACGACATGGCGGAGTTCCCGCGGTTGCGAAACCAGGTCCTGCGGCACCTGGTGGAACACCACGGTTACCGGTCCATCACCGTCGAAAGCGACCATCTCGCCGGGACGGCCGTCGACGACTACGTCACCGGCGGCGTCGGCGATCTGGACGACGTCCTGGCGTCAGGCTTCACGCACGAGTTCGGGACACTGCCCGGCAACCGGGAACTGCTCGAATGGCTGCGGGAGCACAACGCGCGGGCCGCCCCGGAGGACCGGGTCCGGTTCTACGGGTTCGACGGACCGTTCGAGATCACCGGTGCGCCGAGCCCCCGCGCCGCGCTGACGGCGGCCCACGCCTACCTGGCGGAGCACCTGCCGCGCGTCCCGTACGACGCCGGGGACCTCGACGTCCTGCTCGGCGACGACGCCGCGTGGACCCATCCGGAGGTGATGATGGATCCCGCGCACTCGATCGGCGACACCGGCGAGGCGCGGCGGCTGCGGCTGCTGGCCGACGACGTCCTCTCCGTCTACGAGTTCGAGGCCCCGACCCTCATCGGGGCGACCTCGGAAGTCGCGTACTTCCGCGCGCACGCGCACGCCCGCACGGCCCGGAGCGTCCTGCGCTACCACGCGGCCCTGGCGTCCACGTCGCCCGCCCGGCTCCCGACCCTGCTCGGGCTGCGGGACGCCCTGATGGCCGAGCATCTGCGCGCCATCGTGGCGGCGGAGGAGCGGCGCGGGCCGTGCCTGGTGTTCGCGCACAACGCCCACCTGCAGCGGGCCCGCTCCCACATGCCCTGGTGGGGCGTGAGCGAGGGCCTGCACTGGTGGAGCGCGGGCGCGCTGACCGCCGCGTCCGACCTGGGGGGACGCTACCGGCTCATCGCGTCCGAGTACGGCGGCGACGGCGACGCGGCCGACAGCCTGCAGGGCCTGCTGGCGCGGGCCGTGCCCGGCCGGGCGTTCTTCCCGGCGGCCCCGCTCGCCGACGCGCTCGCGGACGCCCGGGGCCTGCGCGTCCCGTCCCGTCCGGGGAACATCCCGCTGGAGGTCGCGGAACTGCGCGGCGCGGACGCCGTCGCGTTCGTCCGCGTCGCGGGCTGAGCGGCGCTCGGCCGGGCGGCGGCACCGGGCGGGTCGGGGCGAGCGCCGTCCGCGGCCGAACCCGGGGCCGTCGCGGGGCGGGCGTGACAGCATCGGGCCATGGAGAAGAGGTCGCCTAGGGTCACGCACGTTTCGTGGGGGCGGATGGAGGTGGAGGGGCTCGCGCCGGGCAAGGACTTCAAGCTCTTCCCCGGCGGCGGCAGGGAATGGGACTGGACCGAGCACGGCACCCGCCACGATCCCGGGATCCAGCCCGGTGACGTGCGCGAACTCATCGACGCCGGATGCGACGTGGTCGTCCTCAGCCGGGGCATGGAACTGCGGCTGAAGACGGCGCCCGAGACACTGGAGGTCCTGGCGGACGCGGGCGTCGAGGTGCGCGTCGAGGAGACGACCGAGGCCGTGCGGCTCTACAACGAGCTGGCCGCCGGACGTCCCGCCGGCGGCCTGTTCCACTCGACCTGCTGAACCCCCCGGGCGGGCGCGTCGCCCGGGGGAGCCCGGTGGCCGCCGCCGCGCCACCCCCGACGCGGCGGCGGACGATCTCAGTCCTCGGTGATCCTGTTGAGCCGTTCCATCGACTCGACGAACTCCTCGACGAGGTCGTAGACGACCTGGCTCGTGGACTTCACCTGGTTCATCGAGCCGACGATCTGGCCGACCGGGAACGTGACCAGTTCGCCGTCGCCGGAGCGGGCGATGCGGGGCAGCGCGTCGGCGATGAGCATGAACTGCATCGGCATCGGGAGGGTGCCGGGCGAGTTCTCGCTCTCCCACGCGTCCGTCCAGGCGGTCTTGAGGAAGCGGGCCGGCTTGCCGGTCCACGCGCGGGACCGGACGGTGTCGCGGGACGTCGCCGCCAGCAGCTTCGGCATCGCGCGCTCGGGGGTGTCGGCCTCCTCGACGGTGAGCCAGATCGACCCCGTCCACACGCCGTCGGCGCCGAGGGCGAGGCCCGCCGCCATCTGCCGGCCGCGGCCGATGCCGCCCGCGGCGAGGACGATCGTCTCGTCGCCGACGGCGTCCACGACCTCGGGGATGAGGACCATCGTGGACACGTCGCCGGTGTGGCCGCCGGCCTCGGTGCCCTGCGCGACGATGATGTCGACGCCGACGTCGGTCTGCTTGCGGGCGTGCCGGGCGTTGGAGGCGAGGCCCGCGACCTTGACGCCCTTCTCGTGGGCCTCGGCGACGACGTCCGCGGGCGGCGGGCCGAGGGCGCTGGCGAGGAGGGCGATCGGGTGCCGGAGCGCCACCTCGACCTGGGGCCGCGCCGTCTGGTCGGTCCAGCCGAGGAGCGCGCGGTGGGCCGTCTCGGTGGACGGCTCGACGCCGTGCTCGGCGAGGAGGTCGTCGAGGAACTTGCGGTGCTCGGCGGGGATCATCCCCTGCAGCTTGCCGAGCATCTCCTCGGCGTCGCCGAGTTCCGCGCCCTCGTACTTGGCGGGCATGACGACGTCGACGCCGTAGGGCTTGCCGCCGACGTGCTCGTCGATCCATTTGAGCTCGAGTTCGAGCTCCTCGGGGCTGAAGTACAGGGCGCCGAGGACGCCCATGCCGCCGGCGCGGCTCACCGCCGCGACGACGTCGCGGCAATGACTGAACGCGAAGATCGGGTACTCGATGCCGAATAGTTCGGTAGCTCGTGTCCGCACAGCCACGACCCTAGGCGCGAATCCACGAAACTGCAACAGGTTCTAGTTAGGGAATTCGGTGTGACATGGGGGCGGACAGGTTCACCTAGAACAGGTATCAGGGGTGCGGCGCGCGGGCATGGCGAAAGCCGCCCGGACGGGGCCGGGCGGCGGGCGGGGACGTCAGGCGCGCGGCGCCGGTTTCCGCTTCGGCACGGGACGGCGGGCGGCGCGGGACGGCGCCTTCTTCCGCGCCGGCTTCTCCGGCTGCTTCGGCGGACGGGGCGGGGACAGGTCGCCGAACTTGCCGTCGGAGCGGCGCGGCGCCCGCGGCGGGGGCGGCGGCGCGTCGTCGCGGCCGAGGCCCATGATCCCGCCGATGAGCAGCCCGAGGAGCCCGAGGAGGACGGCCGCGCCCGGGACGAAGATCCGCACCATGTCGATCTGCAGCGCGGTGCCGTCGGCGAGGTCGACGGCCTTGCGCTGGTCGGCGTCGGTCGTGATGAGGTCGGCCTGCGCGACGATCATCTCGCCGCGCCCGTCCGGGGTCCGGACGGTGCTGCGGATGTTCTTGCGGTGCTTGACCGGGACGCCGGTGCGCGGGTCCACCCAGACCGTGTTGTACGCCTCGGTGTAGCGGTCGACCCGCTGCGGCTCGGCCTCCTGCAGGCCGAGCATCGTCCCGGGGAGCTTGGCCTCGACCGGCCCGGTCTTGGTCAGCGGGATGTGCTGGGTGAACCGGTACGCGGTCAGGCCGTGGACCTGCTCGACCGCGCCGAACTTCATCGGCGCGACCTGCCTGGTCGTCGGGTCGTAGACGGGGTAGTCGCGCTTCTGGACGTTCGCGATGGGGAACAGCAGCCCGTACCCCTCCATGCGCACGTTGCCGTCGCCGTCCACATGGACGCCGCAGCAGTTCACCAGCCGCCCGGTATCCCGGTCGAACGCGATCCGGAACCCCTGGATCTGGACGGGCTTCTTCGGGTTCGCCTTGTCGTAGATGTTGGTGGTCGAGTCCCAGACGGCGATGTCGTCGTTGCCGTTGTTGGCCCGCACGTCGCCGCGGACGGTGTTCGTGGCGAGGAGCGTGACGTTCGTCTTCGTCTTGAGCTCGGCCTGGTCGAAGTAGGTGCTGTTCGGCGACTCCAGGTGCGTGACCTGGTACCGGTTCAGCGGCGCGCGCACGACCTGCTCCGCCACGTAGAACCGGACGAGGGGCGCGAGGGTGAGGAAGAACGCTCCGAGGCCGATCAGGAGCAGTCCGACCCGTCGCCGCATGAACACCTCCGGGAGTGCCGTCCAGTCGCGGCCGGGGGGCCGTCTCCGGCGTGTGTCGGGTCAGGCTAACAGGACTCCCGCGCGTTCGTACCCGCCGGTAAGCTCCCGCTGTACTTTTCGTCGCGGTATTTTTCCGGCGCCGAATTCCCCGACCGAACGGACGCGAGGTGGCGATGGTCTCGGTGCGCCCGGAGCCCCGCACGCGCGAGCCGTCCGGGGACGAGTTCCCCGAGCACAGGGCGACGCTGGCGCGGTCGGTGCGGCTGTTCGGCGCGTTCCGGAACGAGGGTGACGACCCCGAGCGGTTCTACGACCTGTTGGCACGTGACACCGTCGCCCAGCTCCGCACGTACACCGACCTGGACGGTGCGACGGTCGTCGACGTCGGGACGGGCTCGGGGTTCTTCGCGCGCGCGCTCGAACGGGCGGGCGCGCGCTGCACGGGCGTCGACCCGGACGTCCGCGAGCTGCGGGCGCACGGCGCCCCGGGGCCGAACACGCTCGTCGCGAGCGGGCTCGCGCTGCCGTTCCGGACGGGTTCGGCCGACGTGTGCTTCTCGTCGAACGTCCTGGAGCACGTCCCGGACCCGTGGCGGATGGCCGGGGAGATGGTGCGGGTGACCCGGCCGGGCGGGATCGTGTACCTGTCGTTCACGAACTGGCTGTCGCCGTGGGGCGGGCACGAGACGTCCCCGTGGCATTACCTCGGCGGTCACCGGGCGGCGCGCCGGTACGAGCGGCGCCACGGCCGCCCGCCGAAGAACCGGTTCGGGCGGAGCCTGCATCCGGTGTCGGTGGGGGGCGCGCTGGCGTGGGCGCGGGGGTGCGGCGACGCGGACGTCCTGGACGTCCTGCCGCGCTACCACCCGGGCTGGGCGCGGCCGATCGTCCGCGTGCCGGGGCTGCGGGAGGTCGCCACCTGGAACCTCGTCCTGGTGCTGCGGAAGCGTCCGGGATGACGACCGCCGAACAGGTCGCGCGGACGGCGGTGCCGCCGCAGATCAGCGGGCATCAGGAGCCGCTGGACGGCGTCCGCGCGGTCGCGGCGCTCGCCGTGCTCGCCGTCCACGTCGCGAGTTCGGCGGGCACGATGACGCGGGGCGAAGGCGCGGGCTGGCTGTTCAACGGCGGCCAGGTCGGGGTGGCGATCTTCTTCACGCTGTCCGGGCTCCTGCTGTACCGGCCGTGGGCGATGGCGGCCCTGGACGGACGGCCCACGCCCAGTGCGGGCACCTACTTCGCCAAGCGCGCGCTGCGGATCCTGCCCGCGTATTGGGTGCTGATCGTGGTCTACATGGTCACGGCAGGGCGAGACCACATCGGCGACCCGCTCACGTGGGTGTCGCTGCTGACGTTCACGCAGATCTACGTGCCCGACCCGTGGTGGGCGTCGGATCTTGGCCCGGCGCATCTGGGGCAGTTGTGGAGCCTCTCGGTCGAGGTCGCCTTTTACGTGACGCTGCCCCTCACGGCGGCGGTTCTGCACTGGGTCGTCAGGCGCGCGCGCACGGGAGACATGGGCGGCATCGCCAAACGGCTGCTGTTCGCCATCGGTGTCTATGGGGCGCTGTCGCTCCCGTTCACGGTCCTCGCGTACTTCCCGGAGCGGAACTCGCAGATGGGGGTGTGGCCTCCTCGGTACTTCGCCTGGTTCGCGCTCGGCATGGCGCTGGCCGTGGTCACCGTGTGGGCCCGGCTGGACGGGCGCCGCCCGGTCGCCGCGCTGTGCAACGCCGTCGCGGACTCGTGGAAGGCGTGCTGGATCGCGGCGGCGATGCTGTTCGTGGTCGCGGCCACCCCGGCGACCGGCCCGCTCAGCCTGTCGGAGCCCGGCGGCCCGTGGACGTCGCTGCTGCACATGCTGCTGTTCGGGGCGTGCGCCCTGGCGTTCATGGCGCCGGTGGCGCTGGCGCCGCCGGACCATCCGGCGATGGAGGCCGCGCTCGGCAACCCGGTGATGCGGTGGCTCGGCCGCGTGTCCTACGGGCTGTTCCTCTGGCAGATGATCATCATCGTCGGCTGGTACGAGGCGTTCGACCGGACCTTCCGCGGGAACCTCTGGACGGACCTTCCGCTGCTCACCGCGGCGTCCATTGCAGCGGCGGCGCTGAGCTACTACCTGGTGGAACGTTCGGGGCAGGCGGTTCAGCGGCGGCTCCTGGGGCGTCCCAGCTGACCGCGATCGGCCCGCCGCCGGGACCGCCCGGCGGGCGGGGCCGCCACAGCTCGATCGCGAGACGTCCCACGATCACCAGCCCGAGGACCTGCGGCGCGACGTCGCCGAGCGCGCCGGACGGGCTCGCGGGGTTGCCGAGCAGGTCCCAGCGGGCGCCGACGGCGAGGCACGCCGTCCCCGCGACCATCGCGGCGGCGACCGGCCACGGCGAGGCGATCGCGCGGAGCGCGGCGGAGCGGCGGGTGCGCGCCCAGCCGCACACGGCGGCGACGCCGAACGCGACGGCGGCGCCCGGGGCGCCGCCGATCTACGCGCCGCGGCCCGCCGCGGGCCGCGGCGCGGCCCAGACCGGCCAGCCCCGGGCGGGGGCGAGGACGGTCGCGGGGGCGGGGCCGCGCGGCGGGCGGCGCCTCCCCGGCGGGCGGACGGCGACGGCCAGCAGGACGACGAGCAGGCCGAGGCCGCCCGTGACGGAGACGAGCTGCGCCCGGTCCGGCAGGTAGGTCAGCTCGACGGTCCCGCGGGTCCCGGCGGGGACGACCCAGCCCTGCTTCCACCCGTCGAGCCGGACGGGCCGCAGCTCGGTGCCGTCCGCAGTGGCCCGCCAGCCGGGGTTGAAGTTCTCGTTGACGGTGAGGAACGAGGCCGCGGCCGCGTCCACGCGGACCTCTCGGGACCCGGGCTCCCAGCGCACCACCTCGACGGGCGCCGACCCCCCGGAACCCGCCGGCTTCGCGGCGCCCGGCACGAGGTCGGCGTCGCCCGCGATGACCGTTTCGACACGGTAGGAGTCGAGCGGCGCGGCGGCCAGCCGGTTCTCGCCCTTCTCCAGCGGGACGGGCGCGCAGGCGGCGAACCGGACGGGACGGCCCGCGAGCAGGTCGCCGAACGTGCCCGCGACCTTCGTCCGCACGGCCGTCCCGCCCAGGTCGAGCCGCGGCCCGAGGCCGCACGGGAGTTCGAGGTCGAGGCCGCGCACGTCCGGCATCGGCGCGACCCCGGGGATCACGAGATCGGTGAGCTGGACGGGGTTCAGGGGCCGGGCGTCCAGGAAGACGACCTTGATCCGCTCGGTGGTCATCGGGGCGAACGCGATGCGGCCCAGATCGTCCGACAGGCCCTCGCGGGTCTCGCCGCCGTCGCCCTCGATCCGCACCCGGGCGGGTCCGGACGCGCCGGGCGGGCGGCGCAGCTCGAGCGTCCCGACCTTGCGGGGCTCGCCCCACGCGACGGCGAACGCGGGCTCCCGGTCGCCCGCGTCGGCGATCCAGGCGGTGGCCGGGTCGCCGTCGAACCCGGAGCGGGCGCCGTTCGCGGGGTGGCGGGTGAGGGTCGAGGTCGCCTTGACGACCGGCTGCCCCTCGGCCTCGGTGTACTTCGCGACCAGCTCGGGATCGGTGAGGACGGCCGTCCCGGCGATCTTCACGTCGTGGGCGGTCGCGGCGGTGAACGTCCGGTCGAAGCCGTCGCCCTCCTCGCCGCGCGCGCCGAGGTCCTCGGAGCAGACCCAGCGCGCGCTCCCCCGCATGCAGGGCGCTTCGCCCCCGGGCACCCGGCTCATCACGTACGTCGCGGGCTCGCCGGTCCCGCCGGGTGAGGGCATGACGTAGGTGCGGGTGGGCTTCACCCCGGCGACGGTCAGCTCGCTGATGCCCGCGCGGGCGAACCCCGGGACGGCGGGTTCGGCGACCAGCCCGGTGATGCGGATCCGCAGCCATCGGGTCTTCCCCTCGGGCGCGCGCAGCGGCTGCGCGTCGGCGGTGCGCCGGACGTCCTGCTCCACGGTCCCGCGCTCGGTCTCGACGGCGACGCGCGCGACGGCCGGTCCGAGGGAGTCGTCCCGCAGGAACGCCGCCTCCAGGTCGCCGACGTCGCGGGGCCGGTCGAAGCCGACGCGGAGCCACTGCCCCACCGGGCCGTCGAACCCGCCGGTGCGCCACGCGGAGAACGGGTCGCCGTCGAGCGCCGCGTACGGGACGGCGGCGGGCAGGCGCCCCTCGGGGGCCGTGTCCTCGCCGGACGCCGAGGTCGACGCCGTCACGTCCCGGACGCCGCCGCCGTAGGCGACGTGCGCGGCGTACCGCTGCCAGCCGTCGTCCAGGACGTCGGCGGCCTCGCGGCGCTGCGCGGCGCCCAGCGTGTGCGACGTCTGGTGCAGCTCGCCGAAGTTGCGCCGGACGAGCCGCGGCGCGTCGGTGGCGACCGGGGCGCCGCCGAGGCCGGCCCCGTCGTCGTTCAGCAGCACGGGACCGTCCGGCAGCGCGCCGCCGTCCGCCATCGTCAGCAGCGACTCCGGCCCCCCGTACACGCGGACGGGCTCGGCGGCGTCGGTGAGCGTCGCGACGGGCGCGGCCCTCTCGACCTCGTACACCTCCAGCGCCGGATAGGGCTGGTCGACGGCCGACACCGCGTCGTCCACCGGGGTGTGGCCGACCGGTGGCCCGAACGCCGCGACCCGGCGCAGGCCCGGCGACCCGTCCAGCGTCTCGTGGACGCGCGCGGGCCGTGCCCCGTCGAGGCTCTCCCGCCGCAGGTCGTTGCGCACCAGGACGTACCGGACGCCCATCCGGCCGAGGAACGCGCTCAGCCCCGGCGACGGCCGCCCCGACCTCGCCTGGAGCTCGATCGCGTCGAGCGCGCGCGTGTAGCCGGGCGATCCGGCCGGGACGAGCTGCCGGACGCCCCAGCGGGCGTCCAGGAGCGGCTGCACGATGTCGTCCATCGGGCGCCCCCACAGGTACTCGCCGAACGCCGCACCGGGGACGGCGAGGACGCCCTGCCGTCCGGCGCGCTCGTTCAGCCAGGACGCCGCGTCCTTCCAGTACCCGGGCACCCGGTCGAAGCTGCCCGAGCCGCTGAGGCCGCGGGCGGCGCCGGTGAGGCCGATGCCGCCGAGCGCGACCGCCGCGACGACGGGCAGGACGGCGACGGCGCGGAACCGCGCGCGGAGCCCCTCGGGCTCGGGGTAGACGAGCGCCGGGTCGCCGTCCGGGCGCCGCTCCTTCAGCCACCGCGCCGCCGCGACGAGCACGTGGGCGAGGCCGAGGGCGAGCGGCAGCCGGATCACCGCGTCGAACTTGTGCAGGTTCCGGAAGGGGGCGAGGACGCCGTCGAGCAGCGCCCGGACGTCCCCGGCGAACAGGCCCGGCAGGTCGCTCACGTGCCCTGCGGTCAGGATCGCGAGCCCGGCGAGCAGCGTGAGCAGGAGGAACATCCGTTCCGGCAGGCGGCGCCCGACGAGCCCGGCGAGGCCGAGCGCCGCGACGGCGCCCGTGCACAGCATCGCGAGCGGCGTCAGCGACAGCCCGTACCCGACCGGCGACCAGATCTGCCCGTCCGCGATCAGGTAGTTCACCCAGCGTTCCGCGCCGCGCAGCACGTTGACGAGCCCGGTCGGGCCGGTCGTCGTGGCGGCCTTCTCGGTGTAGGTCAGCCACGAGAACCCGTACGTGCCGGTCAGCGCCAGCGGGACCAGCCACCACGCGATCGCCGCGGCCACCGCCGCCGCCCACCAGGCCGCCAGCCGGAACCGGAACGTCCCCCGGGGCCGGGTCAGCAGGTAGACCGCGGGGACGACCAGGACCGCGAGGGTCGCGGTCGCGTTGATGCCGCCGCAGCACGCGATCGCGAGACCGGACCGGGCCGCCGCGCGCAACCGCCCGGTGTCCCCGGCGATCGCGCTCACCAGCGGCAGGACGATCCACGGCAGCATCGCGACCGGCATGTACTCCGACGAGATCAGCCCGAGCGTGGACAGCGCGTTCGGCGCGAGCGCGTACGCCATCGCGGCGAACGGGCGGGAGCGGGGGCCGCCGACGCCGAGCCGTCCCGCGAGCCGGAGCGTGCCGGTGAACGCGAGGCACATCAGCAGCGCCAGCCAGAGCCGCTGGGTGATCCACGCGGGCATCCCGGCGAGGTCGCCGAGCGCGTAGAACGGGCCCATCGGGAACAGGTAGCCGACCGCCTGGTTCTGCAACTGGCCGAACTGCTCGGGGCTCCACAGGCGCAGAGCGCCGCCGAGGAACCCGCGCGGGTTCACCGCCATGTCGATCTTGGTGTCGGCGAGGATCTCGCCGGGCCGGGTGCAGAACGCGAGCGCCGCCAGCGCGCAGCAGCACGCGACGGCCCGCAGCCGGTCGCGCAGCCGCGCCGCCGCCGCGTCCGGGTCCGCCCACCGGTCGTGGCCCGCCGGCCGGCCGTGCGACCGGACGCCCGCGCGAGGCGGGTCAGCCTCTCCGACGGCCATGGTCCCGGCGCTCCCCTTCCCTCATGACGCGCGAGTGCTCGTCACCGTACCGGTGGCGGGTCGCGGCCTCGACGAGCGCGGCCAGGCGCGCGGTCGTCCGGTCCCAGCCGAACCCGGCGGCCCAGGCCCGGCAACCGGCGGCGACGGCCGCGCGGCGGCGCGGGTCGTCCAGTTCCTTGAGGGCGCGCTCGGCGGTGTCGAGGAAGTCGCCGCCCGGCGGGACGAGCCAGCCCGTGACGTCGTCGCGGACGGCGTCGCGCAGCCCGTCGACGTCGGCGGCGACGGTCGGGACGCCGAGCGCGGCGGCCTCGATCACGCTGAGCCCCCAGCCCTCGCCCCGCGACGTCGACAGGTGCAGGTCGGCGCGGGCGACGAGCGCCGCCTTGACCTCCTCGGAGACGTAGCCGTGCGGGACGACGACGCCGGTGAGCCCGCGCGCGGCGATGCCGGCGGCGAGCGCGGGCGCCTCCGGGCCGTCCCCGACGACGTGCAGGCGCAGGCCCGGACGGCGCTCGGCGAGGCGTTCTGCGAGGTCGAGCAGCAGGCCGAGCCGCTTGTGGGGGACGAGCCGCGTCACGCAGACGAGGTCGGGATCGCCCCGCGGTCCCGGGGCATCCACCGCGGCGGCGTCCGGGACGGTGGTGCCGTTGTGGACGATGTGGGCGGCGCCCGTCCAGCGCAGTCGTTCACGGACGGCTCGCAAGGTCGACGGCGACACGACCACGAAGGCGTGCCGCCGGTACGTCCAGCGGCTCACCGGCCCTTCCAGCACACGACCGATCCAGGCCATCCACGGCGGGAAGTAAAGGCCGAACTGGTCGTCGTGCACGTGGTGAACGACGCAGAACACCGGCACGCGGCGCGGCAGAACCCACGGGGAGAAGAACGGGATGCCGTTCTGGCAGTCGATGACCGCGTCGAACGACCGGCGGTGCAGGAGCAGCCAGAGGAGGACCAGCGGGTAGACGGTGAACCGTCCGCCGAGCCGCACGAACGTGACGTCCTCGACCCGTTCCCTGCGCGCCTGCCCGCGCGCGCGTGCCGTGATGTAGGTGACGCGGGCGCCGCGCCCGGACATTCCCCTGGCGACCTCCCACGCGTACCGTTCGGCGCCTCCGGCGGACGGATGCCAGGGGTCACGCCAGTTGACGACCGCGAGCCGGATGCTCATCCCCGCCCGAAACCCGGTGCCGTCCGGGACACCGCCTCGGCGGGCGGCGCGGGCGCCTGCGCCGGGACGTGCGCGTCCTGCGGGGCCCGGCGCCGCAAGGGCCCGCCGCCCGCGCGCGCCCGGATCAGGGCCAGGTCGATAAGGCAGCGCAGCGAGTGCCGCCGCACCGAGAACGTCGAGCCGGGACGGTCGCGCCACACGACCGGGATCGCGGTGACGTCCGCGCCGCGCCGCACGCAGTGCGCGAGCAGCTCGACGTCGAAGGAGAACCCGGCGGTGCGCAGGTCGGCGGCGGCGGCGCGGGCCAGCGGGCCGGCGAAGAACTTGAAGCCGCACTGGGTGTCGGCGACGCCGCCCGCCAGGTCGCGGACGAGCCGGTTGAACGTGACGGCGCCGAGCCTGCGGAGCGGCAGCGCGTACGCCTGCACGACCGACCGGTCATGGCGGCGGGAGCCCACCACCACCGGGCGCCCGTCCCGCAGCAGGCCGAGGACGTCGTCCAGCGCCGCGAGGTCGGTGGCCATGTCGGCGTCCATGAACCCCACCCAGGGGGCGCGCGTGGCGAGCAGACCGGCGCGGACCGCGGCGCCCTTGCCGGGGCGGTCGCACCGCACCAGCCGCACCGGCACCGGCCCGCGCCACGAGCGGACGATGTCGGCCGTGCCGTCGCCGCTGGCGTTGTCGACGACGATCACTTCGGCGCGCACCGGCAGCCCGGCGAGCGCGTCGCTGAGCAGGCCGAGGCCCGCCGGGAGCCGCGCCGCCTCGTTGCGGGCCGGGACGACGATCTCCAGCAGGACGGGGCCCGCGCACCAGGTCCCCATGAGGACGGGAGGGTCAGCGCTCGCCGTAGTTGTACAGCGGCTTGATCACCGGGTCCTCCTGCGAGGCGCTGGCGAGCTGCACGGCGCCCAGTGAGGTTCCGGCGGCCAGCAGAGCTCCGACCACAATGGCGATGGCGATGCGCATCAGGGGGCCCTTCGTTGGTCATGGCGAGAACGAGGTCGCTCGCGGCGGGGCGAACGGGCTTTGATACTCCCGAGTAGCGGGGTGCTCAGGCTAGTACCTGAACCCACAATTGACCAGAAAACCCCTGCGCTCGCCAGAGCCCACGCCACCCCCACGGGCGCCACGGGCACCCGCTCGTCCACCCGCGCCACCTGCCCGCCGATCCGGTAGACCGCCAGGTGAGGGCCGTGGAGCACCCGCGCCGCCCCGATCGGCCGGAACCGGTCGATCTCCGCGTCGACCACCACGTACCGGACGCCCGCGTCGCGCAGCACCGCCGCCGGCGGGCTCCCGGACACCGCCGCCCCCGCGAGCCGGACGGCGCGCGGATCCTCCGTCGCGACGGTCGTCCCGCCGACGGTGACGGAATCGTTCACGATCACCCGGCGGTCCAGGTAGCGGGGCAGGGGGTCGAGCACGCGGCGGCCGTGGTTCCACTCGTAGCTCCGGTACTGCGCCCACGGCAGGAGCAGGACGTCGCCGCGTGCGGGGTCGCCGTCGATGATCGTCCGCGCGCGCTTCCAGTCGTCCGGATACTGGACGGCTCGCAGTTCGCCTGCCGCGCCCCATGCGAGCGTCGGCAGCAGCAGCACGGGAACGAACGCGAGCCCTACAGGAACCAACGGCAGGCGTGCTTCGGCCGCCCGGTCGGCGGCCGCCCCCGCCCCCACGGCGATCACCACGGCGAGCGGGGCGACGAACTGCTGACCGTCCCGCAGCACCGCGAACCCCGGCCACAGGCCGATCAGGCCCGCGAGCACCGGCTCGGCGACCGCGCCCAGCGCCGCGACCGCGAACCCGGCCGCCCCCGCCGCCGCGAGGCCGCGCCGCCACGGCCCGTCCCGCGTCCACAGCCCGTACGCCGTGACGGCCCCGACCACCGCCACCAGCCACAACGCCGCTGTCAGCGGCGCCCCGTACCCGCGCGGCACCGTCTCGCCGTTCCACACGCCGCCCAGCAGCAGCAGGCTGCCGAGCGTCCCGAACGGGGTGTCCGCGCGGGCCGCGAACAGCCCGACCGCCGCGTCGTCCCCCGGCACGCCCCCCGGCCGCAGCAGGCCCGGCACCAGCCACGGGAGGCTCAGCAGCGCCGCCGCCGCGACCACCCGGCCCGCCGCCCGCCGCCCCGCGAACAGCGCGACGACCAGCGCCGCCAGCCCGGTGACGGCCAGCGCCGCGAACCCGCCGACCGCCGCCGGGAGCAGCGCCCGCACCAGCCGCCGTCCCCCGCCGCGCTCCCCCGCGCGGGCCGCCGCCGCCAGCGCCCACGGCAGCGCCGCGTACCCCAGCAGCAGCGCCCACTGGCCCAGCAGCAGCCGCTCCGCGACGAACGGGTTCCACGCGTACAGCACGCCCGCCGCCAGCCGGGGCGCGAGCCGCCGCGACGGGACGATCGACGCCGCCGACGCGCACGCCATCACGAAGATCGCCAGCAGGATGAGCTTCTGCGCGAGATCGGCCGGCAGGACGGTCCCGAGCGCGACGGCGAACGCGTCGCTCGGGACGTGCCGCGGCACCGTCCCGGTCAGGCCGAACGTCATCGAGGTGAACGCCGGGTCGGGGACGAACACCATGTCGTAGGACAGGACGAACCCGGGCGCGAGCCCCGGCCCGAGCGCGAGCACGCCGAGCAGCAGGCCGGTCAGCGCGGCCGCCAGGTGCCGCGTCCGGTCCCTCACCCGATCCGTCCCGTCATCGCCGGAAAACTACCCGACCGGTTCGGGGTCGCGGGGCAGCCCGAGGATCCGCTCGCCGATCACGTTGAGGTTCACCTCGGTCGTGCCGCCGCCGATCGTCATCGCGCGCGACGCCAGCAGGTGCCGCGTCCAGCGGGCGCGCAGCTCCGACTTCCACCCGCCGGTCAGCGCGCCGTGCTCGCCGAGCAGCCCGAACCCGAACTCGGTGACCCGCTGCCCGTGCTCCATCGCGACCAGCTTCCGGACGTTCGCCGTCGCGCCCGGGTCGGTGCCCGAGATCTGCTTCAGCGTCGCGCGGAGGCTCAGCAGGCCGAGCGCGTGCTCGTCGCAGACCAGATCGCCCACGCCGTCCCGGACGACCGGGTCGCCGGCGACGTCCAGCTCCTCGGCCAGCCGCAGCAGCTTCGGGACGTCCCCGCCGAGCTGGAACGACGTCGTCAGGCCGACCCGCTCGTTCGCGAGCGTGTTGCGGGCGACGCGCCACCCCTCGTTCACGGGGCCCACGACCAGGTCGTCCGGGACGAACACGCCGTCCAGGAACACCTCGTTGAACACCGCGTCGCCCGTGCACTCGCGCAGCGGGCGCACCTCGACGCCCGCGGACGCCATGTCGACGAGGAAGTACGTGATGCCGTCGTGCTTCGGGCGGTCCGCGTCGGTCCGGGCGAGGCAGATCGCCCACTGCGACTCGCGGGCCAGCGACGTCCAGATCTTCTGCCCGGTGATCTTCCAGCCGCCCTCCACCCGCTCGGCGCGCGTCCGCAGCCCGGCCAGGTCGGAGCCCGCGCCCGGCTCGGAGAACAACTGGCACCATATGATCTCGCCGCGCAGCGTCGGCGGCAGGAACCGCCGCTGCTGCTCCGGGGCGCCGTACTGGACGAGCGACGGCACCACCCACGCGCCGATCATCAGCGGGACGGGACGCACGCCCGCCGCCTTCAGCTCCTGCCGGATGACGATCTGCTCGACCGGCCCCGCGTCCCGGCCCCACGGCTTCGGCAGGTGCGGCGTCACCCAGCCGCCGTCCGCCATCGCGGCCCGCTGCTCCAGCGGCTCCATCGCGGCCAGCTCGGCGACCTCCGCGCGGATGCTCGCGCGGAGGTCCGCGGCCTCCTCGGGCAGGTCGATGTCCATCGGGCGCCGGACGCCGCTCAGCGCGCGCGCCGCCGCCTCTGCCCGATGCTCGCTCGCCCTCCCGAGGATCGCCCGCAGTGTCAGGGCACGCCTATAGAGAAGGTGGGCGTCGTGCTCGTACGTGTAGCCGACGCCGCCGTGAACCTGGATGTTGCCCTCGGCGCACTGCACCGCCGCGTCCGCCGCCAGCACCCCCGCCACAGCGACCGCGTACGCCCGCTGCTCCTCCGGTTCGTTCAGCGCGCGCGCCGCGTCCCAGACGGCGGCCCGCGCGCGCTCCAGCGCGATGAGCATCCGCGCGCACCTGTGCTTCACGCCCTGGAACTGCCCGATCGGACGGCCGAACTGCTCCCGCAGCTTCGCGTACGCGACCGCCTCGTCGAGCGCCCGCCCCGCGACGCCGCACGCCTCCGCGCCGAACACCACGACCGCGAGCGCCCGCACGTCCGTCCCGTCGAGCCCGTCCACGAAGCGGGCCTCCGCGTCGACCGTGACCGCACCGGCGGGACGGCCCACGTCGAGCGACTCCAGCTCCTCGACCTCGCAGGACGCCCGGTCGACGACGGCCCAGCGGTCACCGGCCGGGAGGACGAACACCTCCGCGTCCGCCGCACCGACCACCGGCCGCACGGTGCCGGACACGCGCGTCCCGTCCGTCCGCAGGCTCCCCGACAGGCCGACCGCCCCGGTGCGCGAACCGTCCCGCAGGATCGCGGACGCGAGCACGGCGGGGGCGTACCGGCCCGGCCCCATCGCGCGCCCCAGTTCCTCGAGCACGACGGCCTGCTCCGGAAGGCCGAACCCCTGGCCGCCCGCGCTCTCCGGAAGGTGCAGGCCATGGAGTCCCTGCTCCACCAGCGCGGGCCAGAGCCCCTCGCCCGCGTGCCGCTCGACGAGCCCGCGCACCGACGCCGCCAGCGCCGCGTGCTCCTCCGTCACTCCGATGGCCATGGCCGCACCTTTCGTCGGGTGCGGCCAGCCTATTAGAACGCCATTCGGTTACGACAGGGGATTCAGATGACCTTGAGGCTCCCCAGGAACCGGTTCAGGTCCGGCCACAGCTTCTTGTGCGTGTTCGGCAGCGACGCGAACACCACCGCGGGCGCCTCCCGCCCGGTGTCGATCACCGCCGTCGCGACGATCTCGCCCGTCGCCCGCACGCCCTCGCGCTCGTACGTCAGGTACGACGCGACCAGCCAGCCCTTCCGCCCGTCCACGTCGAGCGCCTGCGACGCCAGCGGCTTCGTCCCGTCCTGGAATCCGTAGTACTGCGCCAGGTACCCCTCGGCCGCGAGCCCCGCGACCTGCTTCACGCTGTCCGGACCGGTGTAGGAGCCCTGCAGGCTCGGGATCAGCGTGCCCGTCAGCAACTGCCCGTACCAGAGCTGGTCGCCGCTGCGCTCGGTCACCACGATCTGCTGCCCCGACCAGCCGGGCGTGCCCAGCTTGTTCTCCTTGGTCGGCACCTGCCACGGCGGCCCCAGCCGCGGGTACGACAGCCCCGCCATGTCGTCGTTCACCCGGCCGAGCACCTGCGACGGCGTCCCCGCGAACGTCTCCAGCTTCGCGTCCGGCGGCATCGACACCTGCGCCGCCACCGACCGGTCCGCCGCGCCCGTCCGTCCCGCCTTGTCCGGCTCGTCACCGCCGCCGCGCGTCAGGAAGTACACGCCGCCCGCCGCGATCAGCGCCGCCACCAGCAGCCCGACACCGCCGAACAGCACCAGCCGGGACCGGCCGCCCGTCTCCAGCGCGTCACCGGACGCGCCCAGCTTCTCGTCCGCCGCGGCCTCGTCGGCCATCCAGTCCGGCATCTGCCAGTTGCCGCTGCTCGGCTTCCCGGGCTTCGCCGGCTGCGTCGACCCGGTCGGCACCGCCGGCACGTAGTTCGGCACGCCCTCGCCGCCGTCCGCGTCGTCCCCGTCGAAGAGGTCGCCCTCCCACTGCGGCGCGTCCTGCTCGTCCGGCCTGGGCGCCACGCGGACGTCGGACTCCTCCGCGGGCGCCTCCGCCGCGGCCTCGCCCCCGGCGGGCTGCTCGGCGGGCGTCTCGATCTTGCCCCACACGTCGTGCGGCGCTTCACTCTCGTTCAAACCGGTCCAGCGCGCATCGCGCTCCCCCTGATCGGACATGCGGCACACGTTACGCGAAGATCATCAAACGCGGCCCGCAGAGAATCACGCTCCGGACACAGCTTGCTATCGGTCCCGGCCCTGCTGCCACTGCTCCGGCCGCACCTGCGGCGCCGCCCGCCACTCCGCGGGCCGCGGCGGCCCCGGCCACCTGTCCGCGCCGAGCCGCTCCCGCACCATCAGCGTCGCGCCCGCCACCGCCCCCGGCATGGCCAGCACCGCGCCCAGGGGCACGAGGAACAACGCGAACGTCGCGACCCCGAACCCGATCACCAGCGGACGGTTCGCCTTCATCCGGGCGAACCGCTCCTTGCGCAGCACCTCCCTGCGCTCCAGCGCCACCGACGACAGCTCGCCCGCCAGGAAGTAACCGGAAACACACGCCGCCGCCAGCGGCACCACCGTCTGCCCGACGCCCGGAATCAACCCGCACGCGAAGAAGGTCACCGCGAACCCGACGGCCACGAGACCGAGCAGCAGCGCGTCCTTGATCGCCCGCCCGATCTGCGACATCAGCGGCTCGTCCGGCTCCGGCGGCGCACCGCCCCGCGAGTCCTCGACCCGCACCGCGATCGCCTCGTAGAACGGGTCGCCCACCATCAGCGTCACGGCCGTGAACGTCAGGATCGCCAGGAACACCGACGCGCCGAGCACCGCGATCCCCGCGATCACCCGCGTCGCCCTCCGCACGCCCTCCGACCAGTCGTCCGCGAACCACGTCGCCCAGCCCGCGACGTCCCCGATGTTGTAGACGAGGAACCCCAGCGCCGTCCCGTAGACCAGCAGCACGATGAGCGCGGGGATGAGGCCGAACAGCCATTGCACCGGATGCCGGGCGACCCACCCGATCCCCCGCAGCAGATACCCCGCGCCGGCGAACACGTCCTTGAAACTCGACTGGTGCTCCACGCCGCGAGCCTAACGAAGCCCCACAAGGCGCGCCGAACGTTCCCAGACCGCCCGCGCCAGCGCCTCGTCCTTCAACGGCCCCGCCGTCGGCGCACCCGGCACCGAACCGTGGAACTCCCCGCTCCGCTCGGCGAACTCGTCGTCCACCGCGAGCCGCAACGCCGTCCGCGCCCCCCGCTCGGGCGTCCGCACCACCGGCGTTCGCGACAGCAGCGCGCCCAGCCGCTCCGTCCCCCACATCTCCCGCGTGAGATGCGTCGCGACGGGCCCGGGACACATCGCGTTCGCCACCACCCCGCTGCCTTCCATCCGCCTCGCCAGCTCCTGCGCGAACAGGATGTTCAGCAGCTTGCTCCGCCCGTACACCCGCAGCGACCCCGGCTTCCCGTACGACCCCGGCTCCGCCAGCCGCTCCACATCGAGCCGATCCGCGAACCGGTGCGCCTCGCTCGCCACGATCACCACCCGCGACGGCGCCGCCTTCTCCAGGTGCCCCAGCAACAGGTTCGTCAGCAGGAACGGCCCCAGATGATTCGTCGCGACCATCCGGTCGTACCCGTCCGCACTGACCTTCGCCCGCATCTGGTGAACCCCCGCGTTGTTCACCAGGACGTCCACCCGCTCGAACCGCTCGCACAACGACGCGGCCACCCGCCGCACGTCCATCAGCACCGAAAGATCGGCCAGAAAGGTCTCCACCCTCCCCCCGGGCACCTCGCCCGTCAGCTCCTCGACCGTCGCCCGCCCCCGCATCTCGTTGCGGCACACGATCCCCACCAGGAACCCCCGCCGCACCAGCCCGCGCGCGATCTCTTTCCCGATCCCCGATGTCCCCCCGGTCACAATCGCGATCTTGGTTTCCATGCCCCAACCCCACCACCCGTCCATCCCCCGGACAACCCCCTTGTGATAACGCGCGGCCCGGCCGCCAAAGCCGCTCGCCGCCCGAACGCATCAGGCCCCAAAGAAGAGCGGAATCGACGTCCAGGGCGCAGTCCGAGTAGGCGGTGACCGGTTTGCGCCACGGTCGCGTGTGAACGTGATCAACGCATGGGACGTCTCCTGAAAACCACGTCCAACGGTTCCCCCGGCACGACAGGAAACCCATGTATCCACCACCGCCCGGCCCGCGTCCCTTCCCGCAGCGGGCGCGGACGACCGTCCCGCTGTTCGCCGTGATCCTCATCGCCGCCGGCAGCATGCTGTTCGGTTGCGTCACCGGGATCGCGATCGGAGTGACCCCGGCACCGGAGGAGACGAGCGCGGTCGGCGCTTCGTCATCGCCGTCCCCTTCGGAGTCGGAACCGCCCGCGTCGCCCGAGCCCACGGCCAGCGCGACGCCGACCACGCGGGCCGCCGCCCCGACGCCGACCGTCGAGGACGTCCCGGACCCCGCCCCGACCACCACGAAGCCGAAGCCGCGGCGCACGACGCAGCGGCCGGAGCCCGAGCGCGAACCGGAGCCGCGGACGGATCCGCGTTTCTCGACGTGCACGGCGGCGAAGCGCGCCGGGTACGGGCCCTACACGCGCGGCGTCGACCGCGAGTACTCCTGGTACCAGGACCGCGACGGCGACGGCGTCGTCTGCGAAAGCTGACCCGGCCCGCCCCCGGACCGTCCGCGACCCCTTTCCGGATGCGGCCCGGAGGCCGAGATCACCCTCCGCGGCTGGAGTATCACAGGCGCGGCAGGCAAGGAACCGTAGTGCTCACGTTCACGGCGCCGGTTCGCCGGCGGCGCACGACAAGGAAGCCAAAGGGGTGCAGACCTTTCTCCCGTACGAGGATTTCGCCGCGACGGCTCGCGTTCTCGACCCGCGGAGGCTCGGGAAGCAGCGCGTCGAGGCACTCCAGGTGCTGCGCGGGCTGACGGTGCCGGGGTACGGATGGCGGCATCATCCGGCCGTACGAATGTGGACGGGGTACGAGGAGGCGCTGGTCCGCTACGGCCTGGAGGTCTGCCGGCAATGGTGCTCGCTCGGGCACCGGGACACCTGCGCCGCCTCGCTGACGTCCGACCTGGCGAACGCCACGGGCGTCCAGCGGCCGCGGAGCCAAGAGAGCCTGGCCGACGCCGGGGCGCTGCCGCCCTGGCTCGGCGACCCGAAACTGCACCTCAGCCACCGGTCCGCACTGATCCGCAAGGATCCCGGCTTCTACCGCCCGATCTTCCCCGACGTCCCCGCCGACCTCCCGTACTTCTGGCCCGGCTCCGATGCCGGAGGACCCGCTCGTCCATGAACCGCCTCACGCAACGACGGGCCCGTATGTCCAGGGGGCACTGGCCGAGGCCGGTCACGCCACGCCTGGCGCGGACCCGCGCGCTCGCCTCCCACCGCAGCGACAATACGCCCATGGGCATGGACGAACGATGCGTGCACGACTTGATCGTCGGACAGTGCGGCCTCTGCGCGCCCGTCCCCCGCGGGCTTCGCAAGCAGGTCTATGTGACTCAAGGCGGCAGCGTCTTCCACGCCGGCACGAAATGCGAGGCTCTGCGGGAGGGACAACGCAAGGCGGCCCGCTTCGGCATGGAGATCCACGATCCCCGGCTCGTCGCCTTGAACGATGCCTTCGCGCAAGGACGTGGAGCCTGCGAGATCTGCTTCCCCGACTACACCCCCGACCGCCCTTCCGCCCGCTGAACAAGCGGGCGGCTGGTCCGGACGTGCCGAAGACGCCCCCGAACGCAAAAACGCCCAGCGGCGAGCCGCTGGGCGTCTGAACGAACACGAGCCCCATCCCCCCGATAGGCCGGGGGGGCGTGGGGGCGGAGCCCCCACACCGGGGGGTCTGGGGGGTCGTCCCCCCAATGAGAACCGGAGCGAGTGGGCGAAGTCGGCCGCCAGGCCGACGAGCACACTTCTCCCGAGTGGAGGTGGCGGGAATCGAACCCGCGTCCTTCGGTGATGAGTCAGGGCTTCTCCGGGTGCAGCCTGCTAGGCGGTTTCTCGGCCCCGGCGCTCACGCAGGCTAGTCGCCGACGGGCCCAGTCGCTGTTTGTTTTCCCTTACAGCCCCGCGACCGGGCTGCAAGGTGGAGTCTCCTGATGATGCCAGACCCCGGGACGGAGACTTACCCGGGCTGACAGAGTTCGCTCCTCGCTCAGGCGGCGAGGGCGAACTCGGACTGCTTCTTGTTGGCAGTTATTGGTTTGCTGTCACAGGATTTACGAGGTCGCGACAGCAACCCTCGACCCGCTTCTCCTGACTCGACCGACCGAAGTCGAAGCCGGTCACCCCCATGTTGAGTTGTCAAAGCGGCCCCGGGGGCCGCGCACGTTGACGTTACTAGCATAACGCGTGGGCGGGCAACGTGATTCCCGGCGGACGCGTGAAACCCGGGCGGGCGACGTCGCGCCCGCCCGGGTTCGACCGGCAGGGTCGGGCCGGTCCGGACGGCAGAGCCTCCCCCGAGACGAGGCTCTGGTCTCATCACGGCGACTGAGTCCGCAACCCCCCAAGCGGTTTCTCAGTCATAGGGGAAGACGCTCGGAGCACTGGCGTTGGTTGCGGTCCGGACGTAAACAGGTTCCAAAGTCAGCCGAAGAACGCTCCGGCGACCTTGGCGGCGTCGACCTGGCCCTCGATGGCGATGGCGACGGCGAGGTCGCCCTTGGAGCCGACGAACCAGGAGACGTTCTTGGTGTCGCCGCCCTCGTTGTACGTGGTGAAGGAGGTGACCCCGGCGACCTCGCTGTCGACGTGGGCGGCCTTGGCGGTGCCGTTCCGGGCGGAGTTGTCCAGGACATCCTTGAGGTTGGCGATCGACTCCGACGGGAGGCTCTGGTAGGGCGCGCGCTGCTCGGCGTTGGCGACGTCGTTGCCCTTGAAGACGTACGGGGGACGCCACGTGCCGTTCTGGGCGACCGCGGCGACGAGGGCCATCGCGAGGGGGCTGACCTCGACGCCGCCCTCACCGACCATCATCGCGGCCTTCTCGCCCTCGTTGGCGGGGGACGGCACCGAGCCGGTGAACGCGGGGACCTGCAGGCCCCAGTCCTGGCCGATGCCGAAGCGGGCCGCCTCGGCGACGAGGGTCTTACCGTCGATCTTGCCGCTCTGCTGCGCGAGCGTGGTCTTGCAGGAGAGCGCGAGGTGGTTGGTGAACTTGCTGTTGTCGTACGCCTTCGTCGTGAAGTTCTTGCCACCGACGGTCGTCGTGCCGGGGCAGGACGTCTCGGTGTCGGGGGTCAGGCCGCCATGGGTGAACAGCGCCTGGGCGGACACCACCCCGAACGTCATGCCGGGCGGGTAGTGGCCCTCGAACGCGCGGTTCTCGCCCTTCGTCCCGTGGTTGGACACCGCGAGCACCTCGCCGGTGGCGGGCCGGACGGCCACGAGGGACGCCGGGAACGGCAGCCCGTACAGCGCCCTGTCGGCGGCGCGCTGGACGCCCGGGTTGAGCGTCGTCTGGACCTCCTTCGGCTTCTCGCCGGGCCAGCTCGTGAGAGTCGAGGTGCGCTGCCCGTCCGGGTCCTGCGCGACGACGCTGACGGTCGGGGTGCCGGCGAGGCGGCGCTGCATGAAAAGCTGGACGCCGCTGACGCCGATCGTGTCGCCGGGCTGGTAGGGGGCGCCGACCTCCTGGAGCCGGTCGGACGTCGCGGGGCCGAGCGTCCCGATCAGCTCGGGGGCGGCCTTCGGCGCGATCGGCGCGACGATGTCGCGGAACTCCAGGCCGGGGACGCCGCCGCTGAGACGCTGGATCAGCCGGTGGTGCGTCGTCGCCTGCAGGGTCATCAGCGGCAGGAACTCCTGCGGCGGCGCCGACAGGACCCGGCCGTAGAGGCGCTCGGCGTCGAGCCGGCGGCCGCCGTCCATCCGGGTCGCCTTCGCGAGGGCGTCGAGGGTCTTCCGCGGGTCCTTGAGTTTCCCGGGGACGACCCCGACCTGCCAGGCTTTGGCGGGCTTCAGCATCGAGCTGCCGTTGGTGTCGGTGATCAGCGCGCGCTCGGGCACCTCGCTGACCACCGCGAGCCGCTGCCCCGGCTGCAGCTTCGGGTTGATGATGGACGGGCTCCAGACGACCTTCCACTGGCCGCCGACCCGCCTGAGGTCCATGTGGCCCTTGTACTCCCAGGGCCGCCCGTTCTCACCGAGGTCGATCTTGACGGAGAACGTCGCCTGCGCGCGGTCGCCGTCCTTGACGATCGCCGCGGCGTCGGGGTCGGCGCCGACCGCGCCGATCGACAGCCGCAGGGACGCCGCGTCCAGTTGGGCGCTCACCTTGCCGAGGGCGTTCGCGACCTCCTTCTCGCTGGCGCCCACGGTCTTGCCGGCGGCGGCCTCGTAGTTGCCGACCGACCAGGCGATCAGGAAGTCGCGGACGGCCGGCATCGCCGATCGCTCGGCGAAGCAGCCGGTGGTGAGGGACGCGACGAGGGCGCCGCAGCCGGCCAGCGAGATCGCTCGGCGCCGGACGGTGCGCGTCCCGCGGGGGGCGCGCCTCCGGCCTCGGTTGGTCATCGACACCTTTCACCGTCTCCTGAACCGGGCCGCCTGGGCACGCTGCATCTCCCGCTGTGCCTCCCGCTTGGCGATGGCCTGGCGCTTGTCGTAGGACTTCTTACCACGGGCCAGCCCGATCTCGACCTTGGCCTTGCCCTCCTTGAAATAGAGCGAGAGCGGGACGAGAGTCCAGCCGGGGTCCGACGTCTTGTCGACGATCTTCTGGATCTCGCGCCGGTTCAGCAGCAGCTTGCGGCGGCGGCGCGGGGCGTGGTTCGTCCAGGTGCCCTGCGTGTACTCGGGGATGTGGACGTTCTCCAGCCACACCTCCCCGTCCCTGACCTGGGCGAAGCCGTCGACGAGGGAGGCGCGGCCGGCGCGGAGGGCTTTGACCTCGGTGCCCATCAGCACCATGCCCGCCTCCCAGGTGTCGTCGATGTGGTAGTCGTAGCGGGCCCGCTTGTTCTGGGCGATGAGCTTGCGCCCTGTGTCGCGTGACACGTGATCAGCCTCGGTCCTTGTCCGGCAGCGTCGCGTCCAGGCCGCGCAGCACCGTCCGGGCGCGCTGCTCGGCCGCTTCGGGAGGGCGGTCGGCGGAGACCGCCACGTCGGGTTCGACCCCGACACCGTCGAGATTACGGCCGCTCGGGGTGCGGTAGCGACCGACGGTCAGCTCGATCGTCGAACCGTCGGAGAGCCCGATCGGCTCCTGCACCGACCCCTTGCCGTATGTACGTGATCCTACGAGGACCGCGCGGTCGCGGTCGCGCAGGGATCCGGCGACGATCTCCGCGGCGCTCGCGGTGCCCGCGTCGACGAGCACGACCAGCGGCGTCCGCGCGTCGCCGGGACGGTCGGCGGTGTAGCGGCGGGACGGTTCGCCGCGCCGCTCGTAGGTGACGACCGGGCCGCCGGCGAGGAACGCCGACGCGGCCTCGACGGACTCCTCCAGCAGCCCGCCCGGGTTCCCGCGCAGGTCGAGGACGAACCCGGCGGACGGGGCGGGCTCGACGGCGGCGCGGACCCGGTCGCCGGTCCCGCGGGTGAACGCGCCGACGCGGATCGTCCGGACGCCGCCGGGCCCGTCGGTCACGGTCACGTCGCCCTTGCCGACGGGCGTCCGGACGAGCCGGAACGTGCGGGTGCGGGAGCCGCGGGCCACGGTGAGGTCGACGGCGTCGCCCGCGGGCCCGCGCAGCGCGGCGGCGACGCGGGCGAGGTCCCAGCCGGCGGCCGGGGCGCCGTCCACGGCGGTGACGACGTCGCCCGCGCGGACGCCGGCGCGTTCGGCGGCGCCGCCGGGCTGGACGCTCGCGACGCGGACCCGCTCGTCGCCGTCCTCGGCGCCGAGCCACAGCCCGACCCCGCTGTAGTGCCCGTTGAGGCGGCCCTCGACGTCGTCGTACCGGCGGGCCGGGTAGTAGCGGGCCCACGCGTCGCCGAGCCCGCGGAGCATGCCCTCGATCGCGTGCCGGTCGAGTTCGGCGCGGCCGACCGGGCGCGCCGCACTGCCGCCGATCTTGGCGGCGGCCTCGTCCAGGACGGATCCGTCCGCGACGGCGGCGTGCCGGTCGGGGCCCGGTCCGCCGACCGCGCCGAGACCGTACGCGCCGAGGACGGCGGACGCCATGGCGGCGCCGCGGAGCACGCGACCGGACGGGAACATGCCGCAAGTCTAGGGTCGGGGCCGGTGCGGGCCCGGCGGTCCGCTCAGATGCGCAGGTATCGCCGGAGGGTCATGAAGGAGGCGAGCGCGCACAGCAGGACGCCGAAGCAGATCGACACCACGATGACCGAGAACACCTGCCCCCATCCGAGGCCGGCGATGAGCTGGATGTCTGCGGCGAGCTTGTCCAGCAGCAGGAACTTGCTCATCACGAGCAGGATCGAGGCGAACAGGCCGCCGATCAGGCCGGCGATCGCGCCCTCCAGGATGAAGGGCAGCTGGATATAGGTGTTGGAGGCGCCGACGAGCCGCATGATGCCGGTCTCCCTGCGCCGGTTGAACGCCGACAGCCGGACGGTGTTGCCGACCAGCAGCACCGAGGCGACGACCTGGATCAACGCGATCACCAGGGCGCCCCATTGCAGCGCGTTCAGGATGCCGAAGAACCGGTCGAGGATCTCCTGCTCGTTGATCACCGTGTCGACGCCGGGACTGGGCTGCACGGCCTGCGCGACGGACTTGTACTCCTCGGCGTTCTTGAGCTTGACGCGGAAGGAGTCGGGGATGTCGCCCTCGCGGGTGCTCTCCACGAAGCCGGGCGATCCGGCGTACCGCTCCTTGAACCGCTGGTACGCCTCCTGCCGGCTCTCGTAGGTGACCTCCGAGACCTCGGACATGCCCTTGAGCTTCTGCTCGAGCTGCTTGCGCTGCTCCTCGGTGACGTCCTGACCCTGGCATGCCGGGTTCGAGCTGGTCTTGGCGCAGAGGAAGATCGAGACCTCGATCTTGTCCTGCCAGTAGCTCTTGGAGGCGGAGACCTCGGCGCGGATGAGCAGGCCGGTGCCGAAGAGCGCCATGGCGATGGCGACCGTGATGATGAGGGAGATCGTCATCGTCAGGTTCCGGCGGAGACCGATCCAGATCTCCTGGAGAACGAACTGTACGCGCATGCCTCGCTGTCCTTGGTCGCCTGTCGTCGTCCCGGCTGTCTTCGCGGTGGCGGGAACGGGTGGTTCAGATGGGAGCCGTCAGTGGGCCCGGCCTGCTCTCAGTAAGCCTGGCCGTAGACGCCGCGCGACTGGTCGCGGACGACCCGTCCGTCCTCGAGTTCGACGACGCGCTTGCGGAAGGCGTCGACGATCGCGGCGTCGTGGGTGGCCATGACGACGGTGGTGCCGGTCCGGTTGATGCGGTCCAGCACCTTCATGATGCCGATGGAGGTGGCCGGGTCGATGTTGCCCGTGGGCTCGTCCGCCAGCAGGATCATCGGCCGGTTGACGAACGCGCGCGCGATGGCGACGCGCTGCTGCTCGCCGCCGGACAGCTCGTGCGGCATCCGGTGCGCCTTGCCCTCGAGACCGACCAGGTCGATGACCTCGGGCACCACCTTGCCGATGAAGCGCCGCGGCTTGCCGATCACCTCGAGGGCGAACGCGACGTTCTCGAAGACGTTCTTGTTCGGGAGCAACCGGAAGTCCTGGAAGACACAGCCGATGCGGCGGCGCAGGTGCGGCACCTTCCAGTTGCTCAGTTTGTTGAGGTCCTTGCCCGCCACGTGCACGTGACCCTGGGAAGGACGCTCCTCCTTGAGGATGAGTCGCAGGAAGGTCGACTTGCCGGAGCCGGAGGGACCGACCAGGAACAGGAACTCGCCCTTGTCGATGGCGACGTTCACGTGCTGGAGGGCGGGCCGGTTCTGGCTCCGATAGACCTTGGTGACGTTGTCGAAATTGATCACGGCTGCATCACGGCGGTTCAGTCTAGGGGTCAGGGAGCGGCCCGACCTGCGGCGGCGGATCCGTTCCGTCGCGTTCGGCCTGCGCCGCCCGGCTCTGCGGCCGGGCGGGCCGTGGAGCCTGCGAGCAGTGTAGAGGGGACAGTCAACTACCTCGTCCCACTCGATGTGGTGGTAATGACGCGGTGGGAATGACCGGGCCCGCACCGTGCGGGGTCTGGGGGTCGCCCCCGGGTGGTTCGTACCGTTCAAGATTCCGGACTTGCCGGAACGACCATACAGTCCGGCTAGGCTGGATGACGGGAAAGATGCCTAATAAGTCGGTGATCGCCGCATCCGCACGGACCCGCGTGCCGAGCACGGAGATTGGGGCCACACCATGAGCTGCGAAGATCTGATCTGCGCCCGCTGCTCGAACCCGGTCGTCGAGGGACGCTGCCCGACCTGCAGGATCGCCCGCTCCCAGATGCACCGGCACGGCCCGTCGCTGCCGCCCGCGCTCGTCCTCGCGATCCTGGTCGCGCTGCTCTTCGTGGCGCTCGTGCTACAGCGCGTGTACTGAGTGCGCTGAGAGCCTTCTCACCAACTCCGCGATCGGGAACCCGAGCCGACCCCAGAAGCGGACGAATCAGGACGAACAACCTCAGTTCTTCTTGAGCGGCGGGGTGCTGGCGCGGGTGACGGCCCCGTTGTCGCCGATGACCCGCGCCCGGGCCGTCCCGTCCTCGCCGTCCTTCTTCTCGCTCCCCCGCTCGCCCCCGTCGCCCTCACCGGACGGACGGTCGCCGCTCGGACTCGGGCTCCCGCTCGCGCTCGGCGACGGCCCGCCGGAACCGCCGTCCGCGCCCTTCTCGCCGTCCGTTCCTTTCTCGCCGTCCTCACGCGGGGGGTCGTAGGCGGCGAAGTGCAGCGTCGACGCCATGTCGACCCTGTTCCCCTCGACGGTGCCGTCGAGCAGGTGCTCCGCCTCGGCCGGGATCTCGGGCCTGGGCGCCTCCGGGTCGTCCGCGGCGGCCTCGGAGATGAGCGAGGCGTTGCGGTACAGCGAGTAGATGATCAGTCCGCCGCCGTCCTCGGTGCGCAGCCCGAAGTAGGGGAAGGACGTCGCCGTCGGGACGACCGTCAGCGTCAGATCGTCCTTCGCGGCGTCCTCCTTGGCCTCCTCGGCCCGCTCGTAGTAGCCGCTCGTGCGCGCCCCGGCCTCCATGACCTTGGCGGCGACGCTGCCCTCGCCCTCGGCGGCCATCGTCGCGTGGATGCCGCCCATCTCCTGCGGCCGGATGAGCACGGACGTGTCGTCGCTGCGCAGCGCCTCCGCGTAGCCGTCGTCGTCGACCGCGACCGCGGGGATCTCGGCGTCCCGGTCGAGCACGACGACGTTGGTGAGCGACCAGCGGCGGTCGGCGCCGCGCAGGATGAACGACATCAGCACCCGGCGGCCGCTGTCGGGCTCGCCCACGACCGAGCGGTCCACGGACGCCACGAACCACTGCGGGTAGCCGCCCGGCCGCAGCTTGGGGACGTACAGCTCGGGCCTGCCGTAGTCGAAGCGGCGCACGGGGTCGCCGTCGTAGGCGGCCTTGCGGAACTCGGCGGCGGTGAGCTGCGACTGCCCGTCGGACGTCCAGGTCAGCGCGAGCCGCTCGTCGCCCGCGGCGCGCGCCACGTCCTCGTTGATGACATAGGTACGGAAGGCGTCCTTCGCGACCTCCGGGGTGAGGTCGACCGGTTCGGGCGGCGAGGGCGTGGGCATGGCGGCGGTGGGCCGCACCTCGGGCGCGCTCTTCTGGGCGCAGCCCGCGGCCGCCATCGACACCAGCAGCGCGAGAGCCGCCAGCGCGCGCGCGATCGTGTGCAAAACTCCGTCCCCCGGCCCGACGTCCGCCTGCCGCTCAGGCCGTCCGGCAGGGCCTCCCGTTCGCCGATTCTGCCACCCAGGGTATGGGGCGGACGCCCCCGGCACTGCCGGGACGGCGATAAGCTCGGAAGCGTGGCAGGCATGGAACCGGAAGAGCGACTCAAGGAGCTCGGCGCGACCCTGTCCGGCATCGAGCAGGTGCTGGACCTCGACGGCATGCGGCGCGACATCGCCGAGCTGCGCGAGCAGTCCGCCGACCCCGACCTGTGGAACGACCAGGAGCGCGCCCAGTCGGTGACCCGCCGCCTGTCGTACCTGGAAAGCGAGCTGGGCAAGGTGGAGGGCCTGCGGCAGCGTCTCGACGACGCCGCGACCCTGTACGAGATGGCCGCCGAGATGGACGACGCCGAGACGCGCGCGGAGGCCGACGGGGAGCTGGCGGAGCTGCACAAGGCCGTCCAGCAGCTCGAGGTGCGGACGCTGATGTCGGGCGAGTACGACGCCCGCGAGGCGCTCGTCACCATCAACGCGCAGGCCGGCGGCGTCGACGCGGCCGACTGGGCCGAGCAGCTCCAGCGCATGTACCTGCGGTGGGCCGAGCGGCACGGCTACCCGACCGAGGTCTACGAGACGTCCTACGCCGAAGAGGCCGGGATCAAGTCGACGACGTTCACCGTCAAGGCGCCCTACGCGTACGGGACGCTGCGCGGCGAGCACGGCACGCACCGGCTCGTCCGCATCTCCCCGTTCGACAACCAGGGCCGCCGGCAGACGTCGTTCGCCGGCCTCGACGTCGTCCCGGTGGTCGAGCAGAGCGACCACGTCGAGATCGACGAGAACGATCTGCGGGTGGACGTGTACCGGTCGTCCGGTCCCGGCGGGCAGGGCGTCAACACGACCGACTCCGCGGTCCGGATCACGCACCTCCCGACGGGCATCGTGGTGTCCTGCCAGAACGAGCGGAGCCAGCTTCAGAACCGGGCGACGGCGATGAACGTCCTGCAGGCGAAGCTGCTGGAGCGCAAGCGGCAGGAAGAGGCGGACAAGATGTCCGCCCTGCGCGGCGAGGGCACGAGCAGCTGGGGCACGCAGATCCGCAACTACGTCCTGCACCCGTACCAGATCGTCAAGGACCTCCGCACGGGCGTCGAGGCGGGCAACCCCTCGTCCGTCCTGGACGGCGACATCGACGAGTTCATCGAGGCGGAGATCCGCTGGATGCGGCAGCAGGAAGCCGGAGCCTGATCTTTTTATCGCGTTCCCAGAGTGATCAGGTGGTCACTCTGCGATGATTCCGGGTGGACTCAGCTCGTCGATTCCACCCGGGGGACCGCATGCCCGCACGCACACCCGCACGTCCGCACGCGCGGCACCGCCCGCGCCCGGTCGTGGCCGCGCTGGCGGTGCCCTGCCTGCTCGGCGCCGCCGCGGGGTGCGGCGAGAGCCCGTCCGGTGCGCCGGCCGCGGCGGACGGCCCGCCCGCGCTGAGCCGGGCGCAGGCCGAGCGGGTGCTGGCGTCCTACACCGCCGCGGCCGACCGGGCCGGGCAGAAGCTGGACCGGCGGGCGCTCACCGCGATCGAGACCGACCCGCAGTTGTCCATGGACGCGGCCATGTTCAAGAAGTACCGGGCGACGCGCCAGCGGCCGCCGAAGCTGAGCTTCGCGAAGACCACCTTCTTCATCCCCCGGATCCAGGGGCATCCGCGCTGGTTCGCGGTGGGCGCCGGAGGCGGCGGGGGCGCGGGCTCGCGCCCCCACGCGATGCTGTTCACGCAGGAGAAGGCGGGCGGGCCGTGGCTGCTGGCCGCCGACCCCGCCCCCGGTGACGGCGCGCTCGGCCGGGTGAAGCTGGACGACCAGGGGTTCGCCGAACCGGTCGCGCCGGAGGCGGACGGGCTCGCCGTCGCGCCCGCGCGGCTCCCGAGGGCGCACGCGACGCTGATGACGGACGGGCCGGACGCCTCCGGGGCCGCGGCGTTCGCGGACGGGCCCACGACCGGCCGGGCCTACCAGGCGCTGCAGCAGGTCACGAAGTCGCTGGCCGGTCAGGGCGTCGAGCTCTCGTCGACGTTCGCGCCCGCGCCCTACCGGGTGTACGCGCTGCGCACGAAGGACGGCGGCGCGCTGGTCTGGTACGCGATGAAGCAGTACGAGGCATACTCCGCCGCAAAACGGGGCAGCCTGGCGGTAAGCGGTGATCTCGTCGGGCTCGCCCCGGCGAGATCGGTCAGGACACGCCTGAAGACGATGGTGCTCACCCAGTATCTCGCCGTCGTCCCGCCGGACGGCCGCGCCATGGTCGCCGGCGTCTACCGCAAGGCCGTCGCCGCCAAGGGCGCCTGAACCCACAGGCCCCCGAGCCGCGGGGGCCGTCCGCCGCGCACGGCGCCGAACCGCGCGCGGCCACCGAATCTCCGTCGGGTGCCGGGCCGTCCCGCTCTTCCCGACCGCTGCAGCGGGAGCGGTCCGGCACCCGGCGGGTCCTCCGATTGTGCCCCGCGCACCGTCCCGACCCGCCGCACGCGGGCCGGGACGGCGCGTCACGACCGGCCGGTCAGGACTCGGCGGGCGGCAGGGAACTGCTGGTGACCAGCGTGCGGACGGACCGCAGCGCCACCGACAGCGTCGCGAGGTCGAAACCGTCGCTCTCCCAGATCTCGCCGAGCATCTGCTGGGCGCGGTCCACCGCCGTCTTGTTCTTCTCCGCCCAGTGCGCCAGCCGCTCCTCCGGCCGCGCGCCGGGCTCGCTCGTCACCAGGACGTCCCGGGTGAGGGCCGAATGCGCCGTGTACAGGTCGTCGCGCAGCGCGGACCGCGCCATCGAGCGCCACCGGTCGTCGCGCGGCAGCGCGATGATCCGCTCCCGCAGCCGGGACAGCTGCAGCCGCTCGGCGAGGTCGAAGTACACCTCCGCGACCTCCTCGACCGGACGGCCCGTCTCGTGCGCGATGCCCACCAGGTCGAACGTGCTGTAGGCGGCGACGAGCATCGCGCACTGCTCCGCCAGCTCGCCTGGCACGCCCCGCTCGGCGAACCCGTCCCGGCGCTGCTCGAACGCCGCGAGGTCCGCCCCGGTGAGCAGCTTGGGGAGCTGCGCGCTGAGCGTCGCGGCGCCGCCGGCGAAGAAGTCGACCGTCTCGCGGATGTCGAACGGGGGCCGCCGGTTGTGCAGCAGCCAGCGGGCGCCGCGCTCGGTCAGCTTCCGCGCCTCCAGCAGCATCGCGATCTGCGTGGACTGGTCGACCTGCCGCGACAGGCCCTCCACCGACCGCCAGAACTTCGGCATCTCGAACACGTCCCGGGCCACCAGGTAGGCGCGGGCGATGTCGGACGACGACGCGCCCGTCTCCTCGTTCATCCGGAAGACGAACGTGGAACCGGAATTGTTGACCAGGTCGTTCACCACCGCCGTGGTGATGATCTGGCGGCGCAGCGGATGCCGGTCCATGTAGGAGCGGAACCGTTCGCGCAGCGGCGTCGGGAAGTAGTCGACGAGCCACGACTCCAGGTACGGGTCGTCGGCCAGGTCGGACTCGACGAGCTCGGCGTCCAGCGTCAGCTTCGCGTACGCCAGCAGCACCGAGAACTCGGGGCCGGTCAGCCCCAGCCCGGACTGCCGCCGCTCCGCGATCGCCTTGTGGCCCGGCAGGAACTCCAGGTGCCGGTTCAGCCGCCCGTCCCGCTCCAGCTTCCGCATGTGCCGGGCGTGGACGTGCAGCATCGCCGGGGCCTGCAGCCGGGACGCCGCGAGCACCACGTTCTGCGCGTAGTTGTCGCGCAGCACGAGCCGCCCGACCTCGTCGGTCATCTCGTACAGCAGGGCGTCGCGCTGCTTGCCGGTCAGCTCCCCGTCCCGGACCGCCTGGTCCAGCAGGATCTTGATGTTGACCTCGTGGTCGGAGGTGTCGACGCCGGCGGAGTTGTCGATGAAGTCGGTGTTGACGAGGCCGCCCTGCCCGTTCGCGCCGCCGCGCGCGTACTCGATCCGGGCGAGCTGCGTCAGCCCCAGGTTGCCGCCCTCGCCGACGACGCGGCAGCGCAGCTCGGCGCCGTCGACCCGGACCGGGTCGTTCGCCTTGTCGCCGACCGAGTCGTTCGTCTCCAGCGAGCCCTTGACGTACGTGCCGATCCCGCCGTTCCACAGCAGGTCGACCGGGGCCCGCAGGATCGCCCGGATCAGCTCGTACGGGGTCAGCGCGGCGACCCCCTCCTCGATGCCGAGCGCGGCGCGCACCGGCGGCGTGATCTTGATCGACTTCGCCGTCCGGGGGAAGACCCCGCCGCCCTTGGAGATCAGCGACGTGTCGTAGTCGGCCCACGTGCTGCGCGGAAGCTCGAACAGGCGCCGCCGCTCCGCGAACGACGTCGCGGCGTCGGGCTCGGGGTCGAGGAAGATGTGCCGGTGGTCGAACGCCGCGACCAGCCGGATGTGCTCCGACAGGAGCATCCCGTTGCCGAACACGTCACCGGACATGTCGCCGATCCCGACGACCGTGAAGTCCTCGGACTGCGTGTCCTTGCCGAGCGTCCGGAAGTGGTACTTCACCGACTCCCACGCGCCGCGCGCCGTGATGCCCATCGCCTTGTGGTCGTAGCCGACGGACCCGCCCGACGCGAACGCGTCCCCGAGCCAGAACCCGTACTCGGCGGCGACCCCGTTCGCGATGTCGGAGAACGTCGCCGTGCCCTTGTCGGCCGCGACGACGAGATAGGTGTCGTCGCCGTCGTGCCGCACCACGTCCGGCGGCGGCACCACCTTGCCGTCCACCAGGTTGTCGGTGACGTCGAGAAGCCCCGAGATGAAGTCCTTGTAGCAGGCGATGCCCGCCCGCTGCCACGCCTCCCGGTCCACCGCCGGGTCGGGCAGCTGCTTGCCGACGAACCCGCCCTTCGCGCCCGCCGGGACGATCACCGTGTTCTTCACGGCCTGCGCCTTCACCAGGCCGAGGATCTCGGTGCGGAAGTCCTCGCGGCGGTCCGACCAGCGCAGCCCGCCCCGCGCCACCGCCCCGTACCGCAGGTGCACGCCCTCGACGGACGGCGAGTACACGAAGATCTCGTACATCGGGCGCGGCTCGGGCAGCTCCGGGATGCGCGCCGGGTCCAGCTTCAGCGACAGGTACGGCTTGTGCTGGTAGTAGTTCGTGCGCAGCGTCGCCTGGATCATCGCGAGGTACGCGCGCAGGATCCGGTCCTCGTCGAGGCTCGCGACCTCGTCGAGCTTGCCCTGCAGCTCCTCGGTGATGCCGAGGTTGCGCTCGCTCTCCCCGCCCGCCAGGGACGGGTCGAACCGGCTCTCCCACAGCCGCACCAGCAGCCGCGTGATCTGCGCGTTCCGCAGCAGCACCTGCTCGACGTACCGCTTGGAGAACGACGTCCCCGCCTGCCGCTGGTACAGCGCGTACGCGCGCAGGATCATCGCCTGCCGGAAGCTCAGCCCCACGTGCAGGACGAGCGCGTTGAACCCGTCGTTCTCGATCTCACCGCGCCACAGCGCGCGGAAGGCGTCCTGGAAGAGCTCCTTGACGGACTCTTCGGGCACGTCCGGGGACGGCGTGTACCGCAGCCCCAGGTCGTAGATCCAGTACCGCTTCCCGTCCGCGGTGTTGACCTCGTAGGGCCGCTCGTCGACGACCTCCACGCCCATGTTCTGCAGCAGCGGCAGCACCCGCGACAGCGAGATCGGCTCGCCCAGCCGGTAGATCTTCAGCCGCCGCTCGCCGTGCTCCGCGCCGAACGGCTCGTACAGGTTGATGGACGTGTCCGCGTCCGGCCCGAGCTCCTCGAGGAACCGCAGGTCGGCGACCGCCGTCCGGGCCGGGAAGTCCGCCTTGTAGCCCTCGGGGAACGCGTCCGCGTACCGTCGCGACAGCCGCCCCGACCGCTCCTCGCCGAACTGCTCGACGACCGCGTCGGCCAGATCGTCCGCCCACGACCGGGTCGCCGCCGCGAGCCGCGCCTCCAGCTCGTCCACGTCCACGTCCGGCAGCGGACGGCCGCGCTCGCCCCGCACGACCACGTGCAGGCGCGCCAGCAGCGACTCGGTGACGTTCGCGCTGTAGTCGACGCTGACGCCCTCGAACGCCTCCTTCAAGATCCCCTGGATGCGCAGCCGGACCTTCGTCGTGTACCGGTCGCGCGGCAGGTACACCATGCACGACATGAACCGGCCGTACATGTCCTTGCGGAGGAACAGCCTCAGCTGGCGGCGCTCCCGCAGCCGCAGCACCCCGAGCGCGATGCCCAGCAGGTCGTCCACGGAGATCTGGAACAGCTCGTCGCGCGGGTAGCCCTCCAGCACCTCGATGAGGTCCTGCCCGTCGTAGCTGTCGCGCGGGAACCCGGACCGCTCCAACACCTCGTCGAGCTTGCTCTTCAGGACCGGGACGTGCGCGATCGACTCGCTGTACGCGACGTGCGTGAACAGGCCGAGGAACCGGCGCTCCCCCACCACCTCGCCGGACGCGTCGAACTTCTTCACCCCGATGTAGTCGAGGTACAGCGGGCGGTGGACGGTCGAACGCGAGTTCGCCTTCGTCAGCACCAGCAGCCGCTTCTCGGTCGCCTTCTCCCGCACCTCCGGCGGCAGCGCGGCGAAGCTGCGGGACTCGCGCGTGTCGTCGCGGAGGATGCCGAGCCCGGTGCCGGGCTCCGGCCGCAGCGCCGTCCCGCCCTCCACCAGCGTGTAGTCGCGGTAGCCGAGGAACGTGAAGTGCCCGTCGGCCAGCCAGTCCAGCAGCTCGACGCCCTCGGCGAGCTCCTTCTCCGGCAGCGCGGGCCCGTCCCCGCGGACCGCGTCGGCGATCTCCCCCGCGCGCGCCCGCATCTTGGGGCCGTCCTCGAACGCGACCCGCACGTCCTGCAGGACCCGCAGCAGGTCCTTCTCGAGCTGCTCCAGCAGCGCGCGGTCGCTCGTCCGGTCGATCTCGATGTGCATCCACGACTCGTCGATGTCGGTGGACACGTCGAGCTTCCCGCGGAACGCGTTCAGGTGGCCGGCGACGTCCCTGTCGACGCCGAGCAGCGGATGCACGACCAGATGCACCGCGAGCTGGTGCCGGTTCAGCTCCATCGTCACCGAGTCGACGAGGAACGGCATGTCGTCGGTGACCACCTGCACGATCGTGTGCCCCGGGTCCCAGCCGTACTCCTCGACCGTGGGCGTGAACACCCGCACCTTCGGGCGTCCCTGCGGACGCTCCTCGCCGAGCAGCCGGTGCGCCATCGCCGGGCCGCAGATGTCGGCCGGGTCACGCTCGAGGAGATCCTCCGGCGCGACGTGCCGGTAGTAGAGCCGGAGGTACGCGACGGCCTCCTCGACGTCGCCCCCGCGGGCTCCCGGACGCTGGACGCACGTCTCAGCGGCCCTCCGTAGGAGATCGTCCTTCGCCTGATCGAGCTTGCCGCCCATCAACAACTCCCCTTAGAGACTCCGCCACCCCGTTGTGGCGCTCCTCACGCGCCAGCGTAGCCAGGCCGTGCTCGCCGCGGCATCTTCGGCGTCCGGCCCCGGGGCCCTCCGCCGGCGGCCGCCGCGGCGATCGCGGCGTCGCTCCGACCCGCCCGGGGTTCGCCGCGCGATCAGATTCTCGCAAGCTCGAATCCGGCTCGCACGCGTTCGCGGTGGCCGACATGGGCGCACAGCCGGGCATAGGCGCGTTAAGCAGTCAGTAAAGGCTATGTGTTCATGATGTCGTCGGCGAATCGCCGTTTCCCGGCCCCTGGGCGTCTCCAGGGACCGAGCCGGTCATCGCTTCCGTGGACGGGCGTACGGGCCCGCCGGGGCGCGGTCAGGCGGGCTTCTGGCCGCCTTCGCCACTGCCGGGCTCGCCGCTCGGCGTCGGTTCCCCGTCCCCGGGCGGCGGCGGGTCCCCGTCGCCGGGGTCACCGCCGGTCGGCGGGGGCTTGCTGCTCGTCGGCGTACCCGTGGGGGTGTCGGACGCCGTGGGATCGGGGGACGCGCTGTCGGACGGGCTCGGCGAGCCCGACACGGTCGGGGACCCCGGGGAGGACGGGCTGTACGAGGGGTCGGGCGTGTAGGCCGGGGCGTCGGAGTCCGGGTCCTCCGGCGTCGTGGTCGTGGGGACCGTCAGCGACGGGGTGCCGCCGCCCGGCGTCGGCGGGACGGTCGGGTCGCCGACGTGCTCGCCGGCCTTGCCCTCCCCGCCCGAACTGAAGAGCATCACCGAGGACACGATCACGATCGCGACGAACACCGCGGCGACGCCGGCCAGCACCGCCGAGCGGCCCGAACTCTCGACGAGATGCCGCAGCGTGGGGCGTCCGCCGCCGGGGAGGCCCGCGACGGAGACGGCCTGGGTCCGGTCGAGGTCGCCCGTCCGGACGGGGTCGTCCTCGAAGGCCGCGGACGGGGACGCCTCGCCGGGGTCGTCCACGCCCCCGCCGGCGGGCTCGTCGAGGGCCTCGGCGGCGCGGACGGACCCGGCCGCGAGCATCGCGGTCGCCTCGGGGTCGCCGGTCACGTCCGGGACGGCGACCGGGGCGGGCACGGCGGCCTCCTCGTGGCCGAGCAGCCGCATCAGCACCTGGCGGGCCGTGGGCCGCCGCTCCGGCTCCTTGCGCAGGCAGTCGGCGACGAGGTCGCGCAGTGCGCCGTCCAGGCCGCCGAGGTCGGGCTCCTCGTGCAGGATCCGGTTGATCACCGCGGGGATGGTGTCCTGCCCGAACGGGGGCTCCCCCGTGGCGGCGAACACCAGCGTGGCCGCCCAGCAGAAGACGTCCGAGGGGGCGCCGATCTCGTCGCCGCCGATCTGCTCGGGCGACATGTACGACGGGGTGCCGATCACCCGGCTGGTCAGCGTGGTGCTGCCCGCCATCGCCCGCGCCACCCCGAAGTCGATGACGCGCGGGCCGTCCGGGCCGAGCAGGACGTTGTGCGGCTTGAAGTCGCGGTGGATGATCTCGGCCTGGTGGATGGCGGCGAGCGCCGTCGCGGTGCCGACCGCCAGCCGGTCGAGGGCCGCGCCCTCCAGCGGGCCGTCCTTGGTGACGTGCTGGTTCAGCGACGGGCCCGGCACGTACTCGCTGACGATGTACGGACGTTCGCCGGTCGCGTCGGCGTCGATCACCTGCGCGGTGCAGAACGGCGCGACCTGCTTGGCGACGTCGAGCTCCCGCAGGAACCGGGCGCGCGCCTTGTCGTCCTCCTCGAGCTCGGCGTGCAGGAGCTTGATCGCGACCTGCCGGCCGTCCTCGTCCTCGCCCAGGTAGACCGTGCCCTGCCCGCCTTCGCCCACCCGGCCGATCAGGGCGTAGGAACCAAGCCGCTCCGGATCCCCGGATCGCAGCGCCCCAATCTCCATGCGTGGAACCGTCCCTCTCCTGATCGTCCGGGTCGAGCGGACCACCGGCCGATCGCCACGGGCCGGCGCTGTGCGTGTCAGTGTGACGTCCGAGTCGGGCGGGAAGTTCACCCGGCCATGGGGCCATACGGTGCGTTCTGACCCAGTGCTTCCGATCGGACAGGTATGAGCAGGCTCTTACCTTAGTGCCGAACACCGACGAACCGCGAGATCATTCGCCGTTCGATCCGCATCGGCGAGACTGGTCCCATGTCCTTCCTGCACGGCCGCCGCGTCCGCACCCGCAACGAGATCATGGACGTTCACGGGCTCGGGCGCAGCACCCTGGAGAAGTGGTACCGGGAACGCGCGTCCAACGGGCATCCGGAGCCCGTGGGGAAGGTCGGCTCGCAGCTCGCCTGGGACGCCGACGCGTGGGACCGCTGGTACGCGACGCGCGAGGCCCCGGCCGTCCCGCCCGGCCTGGTCGCCCGCGACGACCTCGCCGCCCGGCACGGCCTCAGCCGCCACCGCCTCAAGCAGCTCTGGGCGGACCGCGCGTCCAACGGCCACCCCGAACCGGCGCACCGCTCCGGCAAGGCCATGTACTGGGACGAGGCCGAGTGGACGGCCTGGTACGCGGCGCTCGCGGAACGGCCGCCCGCCGAGTCCCCGGACGATCTCGTCACGCTCGCCGAGGCCGCCCGCATCCTGGGGCTCGCGCCGTCGAGCGTCACCGTGTACGCCAAGCGCCCGCCCGCCGGCTGGCCCGAGCCCGCCCGGGTCGAATCCCTCGGCGGCGGCCGCGTCCGCCGCCTCTACCGCCGCCGCGACGTGGAGTCGTACGCGGCCGTCCGCTCCCGCTGAGTTCCGTCGTTCTCGATACACTGAGGGTGATCAGACCCCTACGATGTCACCATCTGTCGTCAAAAGGGAGCTCAGTGCAATGAGCGTCGCCACCGTACACGGCTTCCCGCTGCCGGACACCCCGTACGAGATGTGGGTCCGCGGCGAACTGGACGAGTACCTCCACCTCCCCGACGACGGCACCAAGGTCGAGGTCGTCGGAGGAGAGATCGTCGTGTCCCCCAGTCCGGTCCCGTCTCACTACTTCGTGGTGAAGTCCATCGAGCGGGCCATGTACCAGGCCGAAATGGCCGATCCCGATTTTCGCTGGGAATCCATGCAGGCCGTCGACCTCAACATGGCGCCGATCAAGGACGGCTACATCCCCGACCTCATGATCATGGACAGCGGAACGGCCTTCGGCATCTTCGAGGACGACCGGAAGGCCGTGCGGCCCGAGCAGCTGGAAGCGGTCGTCGAGGTCACCTCGCCGTCCAACGCGCGCAACGACCGGCCGCCCCGGCTCGTGCAGGTGGCGGGTACGAAGTGGAGCGCCTACGCGCGCTCGGGCATCCCCTTCTATCTGCTCGTGGAACGTGACCCGAGCAAACCCGGCGTCACGCTCTTCGGCGAACCCCACCTCCCTTCCGGAACGTACGAGACCCTGCACTTCTGGAAGTTCGGCGAGACCGTCAAGCTGCCCGAGCCGCTCGGATTCGAGATCGAGACCGAGCGGTGGCGGCCCTGGGACGAGTGACGTCCGTCAGCGGGTGAAGTGGGTCAGGACCTCCGGGTTGGCCATCGAGTCGCGGTTGGCGGCCTGGTCGACGGGGGTTCCCTGGAGGATCTTGCGGACCGGCACCTCGAGCTTCTTGCCCGACAGCGTGCGCGGGATGCCCGGGACGGCGACGATCTCGTCCGGGACGTGCCGGGGTGAGAGCGCCGACCGGATCTCCCGCTTGAGACGGTCCAGCAGGTCGTCGTCCAGGGACGCGTCCGGGGCGAGCTGCACGTAGAGCAGCAGGCGGCCCTCCTGGCCGAGGCGGCCGGTGTCGATGACGAGGCTGTCGGTGATCTCGGCGAACGCCTCGACGACGCGGTAGAAGTCGGACGTCCCCATGCGGACGCCGCCGCGGTTGAGGGTCGAGTCGGAGCGGCCGTAGATGACGCAGCCGCCGTCCGGGAGGATCTTGAGCCAGTCGCCGTGCCGCCAGACGCCCGGGTACATGTCGAAGTACGAGTCGCGGTAGCGGGCGTTGTCGTCGTCGTTCCAGAAGAACACCGGCATCGACGGCATGGGCTCGGTGATGACGAGCTCGCCGACCTCGTCGATCACGGGCCGGCCGTCGTCGCCGTACGCCTCGACCTTGGCGCCGAGGCCGCGGCACTGGATGACGCCGGCGCGCAGCGGCAGCAGCGGGGACGGTCCGACGAAGCCGGTGCACAGGTCGGTGCCGCCGGAGAACGAGCCGAGCAGGAGGTCGCGCCCGACGGCGTCGTACACCCAGGCGAACCCCTCGGGCGGCAGGGGCGACCCGGTGGAGCCGATGCCGCGCAGCGCCGACAGGTCGAGTTCCTCGCCGGGGCGGCGGCCCTCCTTGGCGGACGCGGTGATGTACGGGGCGCCGACGCCCATGTAGGTGACGCCGCTGTCGGCGGCGAGCTTCCACAGGTCGAGGGGCGCACCGTCGTACATGACGACGGCGGACCCGGTGAGGAGACCCCCGACCAGGTAGTTCCACATCATCCAGCCGGTGGTGGTGTACCAGAAGAACACGTCGCCCGGGCCGAGGTCCTGGTGGAACGACAGGGCCTTGAGGTGTTCGAGGACGACGCCGCCGTGGCCGTGCACGATCGGCTTGGGCAGCCCGGTCGTCCCGGAGGAGTAGACGACCCACAGGGGGTGGTCGAAGGGGACGGGCTCGAACTCCAGGGTGTCGTGGTCGGGGCGGGGCAGGTCGGCGTAGTGCATGCCGACGCGGAGGCCGTCGGGGGTCGCGGCCGGGTCGAGGTAGGGGACGAGCACGGTCGCGGCGAGCGTCGGGAGGGCCGCCTCGATCTCGCGGACGGCGTCGCGGCGGTCGAACGTCTTCCCGTTGTAGGCGTAGCCGTCGACGGCGATGAAGACCTTCGGCTCGATCTGCGCGAACCGGTCGATGACGGACGACGAGCCGAAGTCCGGCGAGCAGGACGACCAGATCGCGCCGAGCGACGCGGCGGCGAGGAAGCAGATCAGCGCCTCGGGGATGTTCGGGATGTACGCGACGACCCGGTCGCCCTTGCCGACGCCGAGGTCGGCGAGGCCCGCGCGGACCTCGGCGACGTGCAGCGCGAGCTCCCGGTAGGACAGCACGCGGTGCCCGCCGGCCTCCGACCGGAAGATCACCGCGGTGTCGTCGGGGGTCTGCTCGGCGCGCCGCAGCGCGTTCGCGGCGTAGTTGAGCGTCGAGCCGGGGAACCAGCGCAGGCCGTCCACCGGCATGGGGCCGCCGGCGCGGACGGGCCCGTCGCCGCGCTCGCCGACGACGTCGAAGTACGTCCAGATCGCGTCCCAGAAGGCGTCCACCTCGGTGACGGACCAGCGCCACAGGTCGTCGTAGGTCTCGGTGAGGACGCCCCGGTCCCACAGCCAATGGACGAAGTGCGTCACCCGCGCGTTCGCGACGACCTGCTCGGACGGTTCCCAGAGCGGTACGCCCTCGGCGACGGTGTGCTCACCCGACATCTCTCCACCTTCCCGCCGCGACCCGGCCGCACGACGCTCCCCATATTCGTCGCGGGCCGCACCCGGCGCAACCTCGCGGCGCGCGCCGGTCCGGGGGCTCCCGCCGCAGGTCACGCGCAATGCCCGTGGCCCACACACTGCCCGTACCGATCATGGTCACGCGGCCCATGGCCGAGGTTTTCCACAGGGCCGGATTCTGGTTCCGCGCCGTCCCGGCACCGCGGACACTGAAGCCGACGGAAGGAAGGGACATGTCAGGGACCGGTCAGGTCGGCAACGGCCCGCAGCACGGAATCGGTGTCGGCGAGCGTGGGGAGCACGACGTCCGCGCCCGCCGAACGCAACTCGGCCTCGGTGGCGCTCCCGGTCGCGACCGCGACGATCGGCGAACCGGCGATGCGCGCCGCCTGCACGTCGCGCGGCGAGTCCGCGATGTAGACCGTGGCGCGTTCGGGGAAGGCGGCACCGTACCGCTCGCCCGCGCGGGACCGGGCGAGTTCCAGCAGGGCGGCCTTGCTGTAGACGCCGTCCTCGTACCCGCCGGCGTCCAGGTCGAGGTGGCCGGCGAGCCCGAGCTCGGTCACCTTCAGCACCGCGTTCGGCCGGACCGACCCCGTGAGGACCGACTGCACGACACCGGGCACCCGCGCGAGGGCGTCCACGGCCTCCCGCGCGCCCGCGAGCACCCGGCCGTGCTCCCGCAGCCCGGCCCGCCGGGCCGCGAACGCCTCGGTCAGCGCGGCGATGAACGGGGGCAGATGGTCGTCGGTGGTGACGACGTCGTTGAACGCGAGCGTCTCGAACACGATCTCGGACTCGGTCCGCCCCGGCGTGGGCGCGAGCCGCAGCAGCGGGCGCCCGACGGTCGCCTGGAACGCCTCGGCGTAGGCCTCGCGGGTGACCCGCCCGACGTCGACCAGCGTGTGGTCGATGTTCCAGAGCACCAGCCGGTTCAGCGTCGACATCCCGTTCCCATGGTCGTCGGAGGAGCGCCCGGGCGTTCCGGGGGCGGTGGGCGCCCTTATCGTCGGGCCTGCCGGGCGCTCCTGGCAACCGGGCGGTCAGGGCCCCATGTGCGGGTAGCGGTGATCGGTCGGCGGGACGAACGACTCCTTGATGACTCGCGCGCTCGTCCAGCGGGTCAGGTTGAAGACGGACCCGGCCTTGTCGTTCGTCCCGCTCGCCCGGGCACCGCCGAACGGCTGCTGCCCGACGATCGACCCGGTGGGCTTGTCGTTGACGTAGAAGTTGCCGGCGGCGAACCGCAGGCTCTCGGTGGCCGCGGCGATCGCCGCCCGATCATCGGCGATGATCGCGCCCGTGAGCCCGTACTCGGAGACGCCCTCCATCTGCCGGAGGACGGCGTCGTAGTCGGCGTCGTCGTAGACGTGCACGCCGAGGATCGGCCCGAAGTACTCGGTCGTGAAGATCTCGTCGTCCGGGTCCGCCGACTCCAGGACCGTCGGCCGCACGAAGTACCCCCGCGAGTCGTCGAGCTCGCCCCCGACGAGGATCTTCATCGAGTCGATCGACCGGGCCCGCTCGATCGCCGCACGATGCTTGGCGAACGCCCGATCGTCGATGACTGCGCCCATGAACGCCGACAGGTCCGCCCCCACGTTGCCCATCGTCAGCGACTCCGTCTCGGCGCAGAAGTCGTCCCGGATACCGTTCCAGACGCTTCGCGGGATGTAGGCCCGGGAGGCCGCCGAGCATTTCTGCCCCTGGTACTCGAACGCCCCCCGCACCAGCGCGGTCTTGAGCACCGCGGAATCCGCCGACGGATGCGCGAGCACGAAGTCCTTGCCGCCGGTCTCGCCGACGATCCGCGGATATCCCCGGTATCCGGCGATGTTCTCCCCGATCGTGCGCCAGAGCCCCTGGAACGTCCGCACCGACCCCGTGAAGTGCAGCCCGGCCAGATCGGGCTGCCGCAACGCCACCTCGGAGACCGCCGCCCCGTTGCCCGTCACCATGTTGACGACCCCGGGCGGCAGACCGGCCGCCTCCAGCAACCGCATCGTGAAGTGCGCGGCGAGCTGCTGCGTCGGCGACGGCTTCCAGACGACGACATTCCCCATCAGGGCGGGCGAGGTCGGCAGGTTCCCGGCGATCGCGGTGAAGTTGAACGGCGTGATCGCGAGGACGAACCCCTCCAGCGGCCGGTACTCCATCCGGTTCCACACGCCCGGCGACGAACTGGGCTGCATCTCCTGGATCTGCCGGGCGTACGCGACGTTGAACCGCCAGAAGTCGATCAGTTCGCAGGCCGCGTCGATCTCGGCCTGCTGCACGGACTTCGACTGCCCGAGGATCGTCGCCGCGTTCACCGTCGGCCGCCACGGCCCGGCGAGCAGATCGGCCGCGCGCAGGAAGATCGCCGCCCGATCGTCGAACGACATGGCCCGCCACGCGGGGGCGGCCTCCCGCGCCGCCGCGATCGCCTCGGCGACGTCGGCCGCCGCGGCGTCCCCCATCCGCCCGAGCACGTGCCCGTGGTCGTGCGGCTCGACGACCGCGATGGGCTCCCCCGCGCCCATCCGCCGCTCGCCCCCGATCGTCATCGTCAGCTCGGTCTCCGTCCCGCCGAGCTCCTTGATCCTGGCCTCCAGCGCGGCCCGTTCCGGGCTGCCCGGCGCGTACCCCTTGACCGGCTCGTTCACCGGGACGGGGACGGTGGTGACGGCGTCCATGCGTTGCTCCCGCGAAGTCCGACGACGATGTCGACGTGCCGGTCCCTACCCCCGCCCCCGGCCCCCAATGCCTCCGCCCACGCCCGGACCCCGCCCTGATGGGCGGGTCACCCGCCCGCCGGTGAGCGGCGGCCGATGAGTTCGCCGGCCGCGTGCGGTCCGCCCTTGTGGCAGCCCGCCTCTGCGGGAACCGGCAACCGGTGCATGCCGATGTCATGGAGGGGATGAATGCCAGGATGCGAAATCCGATTCGGCTGTACATGTCGATGTCGCTCGACGGCTACATCGCGGGCCCGGACGACCGACCCGGCCAGGAGCTGGGACGCGACGGCGGGCGTCTGTTCAACTGGCTCGACGACCGGGAAACCGACGGCCCGAACGGACAGGTCTACCGCGAAGCGCTCGCGACCGGCGCGGTGATCTCCGGCCGGCGGACGTTCGAACTCGCCGGGCGCTGGCAGGGCGACCACCACGGCGGCGTACCGATCTTCGTCCTCACGCACCACGTGGACGACGGTGACGTGCCCCCCGGCCACGCGCAATTCGTCACCGACGTCGAGGACTGCGCCCGCCGGGCTCGAGCGGCCGCCGGGAGCCTCCCGGTCATGGTCCATGGGGCGGGCGCGGCCCAGGCCCTGCTGCGGGCGGGGCTGCTCGACGAGATGGAGATCCACCTGGTTCAGGTGCTCCTCGGGGACGGCCGGCGGTTGTTCGACCACCTCGGTGGCGAGCACATCGAACTCGATCTCGTCCGCCGGCTGGAGGGGCGAGACGTCACGCACCTGCGCTACCGCGTACTCCACTCCGGCCGGGAGGCCGCATGAAGACGCTCTTCGTCTCCTACCGTGTCACCCACCTGGATCACTCGCTGCGCTTCTACACCGGCCTCGGCTACATCGAGATGGGCAGGGTCGAGGGCGGCGACGGCACCCGCCTCGTGATCCTCAAGTTCCCCGGCGAACCGGCGGCCTCGCTCGAACTGGTCCACCGCCCAAGCGACGGACGCGTCGACGTGGGCACGGGTTTCGACCACCTCGCGATCCAGGTGGACACGCTGGCCACCACCCTGGAGATGCTGACCGACCGCGGCCTGGAGCCGGAGCCGGTCCAGTACCCGGCCGGCCCGGACGGGCCGAGAACATCGTGGCTCACCGACCCGGACGGTTACCGGATCGAGTTGGTGCAGTGGCCGCCCGGACACGCCGACGGCATCACCGAGGCGGACCTCCCCTGAAACGATCACGATGAGCGCCTGGCACATCTCTTCTGCCGAGGAGGGCGGTGACCGGGACGAATGCTGCCCGATGGGCGCGGGCCGCTCGCCTCGCAGCGCTCGACCGGACGGTGTGAGCGGCACCGTCGCCCGGGGTCGAGGACCATGGGGACGGGTCTTCGAGCGGCCCGGCCACGATTTCGGGGGTCCGCGGTGGTGTCCAAAAGGCACCGGAGGGCGCATTATTGCCGTATGGGCGATGGAGAGCAGCGCAGCGAGAAGACGTCGGGCCGGTGGCGGACTCTTCCGCCGCGTACTCCCTTGCCAGACCTGATGACCGGCCAGGAGGTTCCCCCCGAGCCGCAGGTGATCGCGGATGCGGACAGCGCGAAGGTCGACGAGGCCACCCGGTACCCTGCCTGACCTCCTAAGACGGTCCGGGAGTCCGGTGGCCGCGACGAGCCGCAGGGTAACGAGCCGGCCGTTCCGCTGCCCTTTCGGGACCGCGTGGCCGCCGGAGCGGGGACGCCGGAGCGCGCCCTCGCCGCGATCCTGGCGGTCGGCCCGCCGAGCGTGGTGGTGACCACGGCGCGGCCGGCCTTTGGCGCATGGGCCGCCGTCGATTCGGGCTTGGCTGCGGCCCGGCGCGGACGGTACGCCGACTCGGCCGAGCTCGCTGATCCTTGGGGGCGTGTGCCGCGGCGGGGTCAGAGGAGGTGCTGGAGCTCCTGGGTCGCGTACCAGAGGAGTTCGTGGCCCTCGGCGCCGTCGACGGTGAACCCGGCGTCGTCGTCCCCGGCGTCGGCGGCGGGGAGCGCCGCCACGGCGGTGGCGACGTCGGCCTCGGCGTCCGCGTCGTCCACGTGCCCGGACGCGATCTTCTTCCAGGGGACGGGCGCCGACAGCCGGACGAGCGACGGGTCATCGTCGTCGAGGGCCGCGTCGCCGCGCCGCTGCTCGATGACCTGGTCGGGCATCTCGGCGGCCAGCACGACGCGGCGGCGCGGGGCGGACGGGTCGGCGGCGAGCAGGCGCAGCGACGCGCGGGCGGCGGCGGTCAGGGCCGCGTACTCGAGTTCCTCGGTGTCGCCGCCCGCGTACCACTCGCGGAGCGCGGGCGTCACCGCGTGCGCGGCGAGCGGCGCGGGGCCGATCTCCCGGGATTCGTGGACGCCGGCGAGGAGTGCGAGCGTGCTGGGCAGGTAGACGCGCATGATGGCCGACAAGTCTGCCAGATGGGCGTCGCCTCGCCCGCGGGACGCACCGCTGCGCGGGCGCCGGGGTCACGGGAGGACGTTCAGGGCGCGGAGCTCGGCGATGGTCGACTCGGGGGCCGTGTGCAGGATGCCGCGGATGCCGAGGGCCTCGGCGGCCTTGATGTTGTGCTCGATGTCGTCGATGAAGACGCACTCGGCGGGCTCGAGTTCGAGGAGGCCGAGGGCGTGGCGGAAGATCCGCTCGTCGGGTTTGCGCATTCCGACCTCGCAGGAGATGACGACGGCGTCGAAGAGGTCGGCGAACAGGTCGCGGGGGTACTCGTTGCCCCACGAGTTCGACAGCAGGGCGGTGCGGGTCCCGGCGGCGCGGGCGGCGCGCAGGGCCTCGTACATGGGCTCGACCGGGGAGAACGCGCCGAACATGCGGGCGATCAGCCCGGCGGCGGCGACCGGTTCGCCCTCGACGGTCAGCAGTTCGGCGGCGAGGAGCCGCTCGAACTCGGCGGGGTCGAGGGTGCCGTCCTCGAGCCCGTGGATCGGGTTGACGCCGCCGCCGTCGTACGCCTGCTTGACCCAGGCGCGCATCACCGTGCGGTAGCGGTCGGCGTCGATGCGGTCGGCGGCGAGCCAGGTGGCGATCGCGTCGGGCAGCGGGGACGTGAGGACGCCGCCCCAGTCGGTGATTACGGCTTTGACGGTCACGAGGCGATCGTAGGCGATCGAGGCGCAATGACCGAATCCTGTTCGGCGTGGTCGCGGCCGGGGTCAGTGGCGGGCGGAGGCCAGCCATCCGGCGACGGCGACCAGGGTGATGCCGGTGGCGCGGTCGAGGAGGCGCCGTACCCGCGACGTCAGGCCGGAGGAGGCGAGGGCCCCGCCCGCTCCGGCGTACGCCAGGGCGGCGGCGAACTCCACGGCGATGTAGGCGGTCCCGAGCGCGAGCAGTTGCGCGGGCACCGCGCCCGCGGCGCGGTCGACGAACTGGGGGAGGAACGCGGCGAACAGCAGGAGCGCTTTGGGGTTGGTCACGGCCACCAGGAATTCCTGCCGGGCCAGTTCTCTCCGGCTCCGCCGGTGCGTTCGGTGGTCGGTCTCCTCCCCCGCGCGGGGGGTCCGGCTCTGGTAGATCATGCGTCCGCCCAGGTAGAGCAGGTACGCCGCGCCGCACCACTTCACCGCGGCGAACACCGGCTCCCAGGCGAGGAGGAGGCCGCCCAGTCCGGCCGCCGTCGCGAGAACGAGAAGGAGGAAGGCCGAGAACCGGCCGGTGAGGGCGACGACGGCGTCCCTCGTCCCCTGCTGGAGCGCGTTGCGCAGCGACAGCACCTGGTTGGCGCCCGGGCTGATCGCCAGGAGCGGGGCGGCGACGAGGAAGGCCTGCCAGTGGGGGCTCGGCATGGCCTCTCCCTACCCCGGGCCGGGCCGCCGATGTCGCCGCGGGCGTCCGCACGGTCCCGGGCACGGCGACCGAATCGCGTTCTGCAAGACTGCGGGGATGGACTTCGAACTCAGCGCGAAGGCCCGGGAGTACCGGGACAGACTCCAGGAGTTCATGGACGAGCGGGTCTATCCGGCCGAGCCCGTCTACGCCGAGTGGCGCGCGGCGAACGATCCGCACGCGCTGCCGCCCGTGGTCGAGGAACTGAAGGCCGAGGCGCGGGAGCGGGGGCTGTGGAACCTGTTCCTGCCCGACATCTCGGGTCTCTCGAACGTCGAGTACGCGACGCTGGCGGAGCTGACGGGACGGTCTCCCGACCTCGCGCCGGAGGCGGTGAACTGCGCCGCGCCGGACACCGGGAACATGGAAGTCCTGCACATGTTCGGCACCGAGCGGCAGAAGCGGGACTGGCTCGAGCCGCTGTTGAACGGCGAGATCCGCAGCGCGTTCGCGATGACGGAGCCCGCGGTGGCGTCGTCGGACGCCACGAACATCACGACCTCGATCGTCCGGGACGGCGACGAGTACGTGATCAACGGCCGCAAGTGGTTCATCACCGGCGCGGCCGACGAGCGCTGCAAGATCTTCGTGGTGATGGGCAAGACGGACCCGGACGGCGCCCCCCACCGGCAGCAGTCGCAGATCCTCGTCCCCCGGGACACGCCGGGCGTGACGGTACTGCGGCACCTGCCGGTGTTCGGCTACCAGGACCAGCACGGGCACTCGGAGATCCTGTTCGAGGACGTGCGGGTGCCGGTGTCGAACCTGCTCGCCGAGGAGGGCGACGGGTTCATGATCGCGCAGGCGCGGCTCGGGCCCGGGCGGATCCACCACTGCATGCGGGCCCTCGGGATGGCGGAGCGCGCACTGGAGCTGATGTGCCGGCGCGCGGTGGACCGGGTGGCGTTCGGCGCGCCGCTCGCGAAGCAGGGCGTCGTGCGGCAGCAGATCGCCGAGTCGCGGATGGCGATCGAGCAGGCCCGGCTGCTGACGCTGAAGACGGCGTGGCTGATCGACCGGGCGGGCGCGAAGGGCGCCCGCTCGGAGATCGCGGCGATCAAGGTCGTGGTGCCGCGCATCGCCCACGAGGTCGTCGACCGGGCGATCCAGGTGCACGGCGGCGCCGGGGTCTCCGACGACACGCCGCTCGCGAGCATGTACACCTGGTTGCGCGCCATGCGGATCTTCGACGGTCCGGACGAGGTGCACGTCCGGACCGTCGCCGGGCAGGAGCTTCGTCGGTACGAGAAGTGAGCACGCGGCCAGTGCGGGGATGACCGCATGCCCCGGGGCGGCTCGCGGCCGGGCCGGGCCGGAGCCTGTCCTGGTTACGCGGAACTCGGTGGGGTCACGCGGATCTCAGTCGTTGCAGCGCCTCCCGGACGCCGCCGTCGGTCTCTTCGAGGACGAGCGTGGCCCGTGCGGCGGGCACCTCGCCGAGCAGGGACACGAGCGCCACGCGGGTGTTGCCGCCCGCCTCGGCCAGCGCGTTCTCGCACGTCCGGGCGTCCATGCCGGTCGCCTCGGTGAGGATGCGGACGAGGCGGGCGCGCAGCTTGGCGTTCAGCGCGTTCACGCTGATCATCAGGTTGGAGTAGGTGCGTCCCATCCTGATCATGAGCGTGGTGGAGAAGCTGTTGAGCACCAGCTTGGTGGCGGTGCCCGCCTTCATCCGGGTGGACCCGCTGATCACCTCGGGTCCGGTGGCGAGGCCGATGTGGACCTCGACCTCGTCGCCGTAGGGGGTGTGCGGGTTGCAGCTGATCAGCGCGGTGCGCGCCCCGACGGCGGCGGACGCGCGCAGCGCGCCGACGACGTAGGGGGTGCGGCCGCTCGCCGCGATCCCGATGGCGATGTCGCCGGGCTGCACGTCCCGGGCGTCCCGGGTGCCGAGCTCGGCGTCGTCCTCCACGTCGGAGATCGCCTGGGACAGCGCCCCGGGCCCGCCGGCGTGGTGCGCCACCACGCGGCCCCAGATGCCGAACGTCGGGGGCAGCTCGGCGGCGTCGATCACCGCGAGCCGGCCCGAGGTGCCGGCGCCGAAGTAGTGGACGCGTCCGCCCGCGCGCAGCGAGACGACGGCGAGGTCGACCAGCCGGGCGACCTCGGGCAGGACGGACGCCACCACCATCGGCACCGTCGCGTCCTCGGAGTTGATCAGGCGCAGCACCTCCATGGTCGGCAGCGTGTCGACGTCGAGGGTGCGGGGGTTCCGTCCCTCGGTGGGGAGCTCGCAATCGATCACCGACGCCTCCGGTCGGGTCGCACGGTCCGGCCGCGGACCGCCTCGTACGTGGCTTCCAGGGCCTTGCGGGTCGGCCCGTAGGTGCGCTGCGCCACTCCGACGAAGACGCAGTCGACCACAGTGAGCTGCGCCAGCCGGCTGGCGGTGGCGCCGGAGCGGAAGGTCGTCTCCCTTGCCGCCGTGGTGAGGATCAGGTCGGCCACCTCCGCGATGGGTGATTTCGGGAAGTTGGTCAGCGCCACCGTCGTGACGCCGTTGCTCTTGGCGACCTCCAATGCGTCGATGGTCTCGACGGTCGCGCCGGTGTGGGAGATCCCGATGGCGACGTCGCCGCTGCCGAGGACCGCCGCGCTGGTCAGCATGATGTGCGCGTCCGCCCACGCGGAGCACACGCGTCCGATGCGGTGCAGCTTCTGCTGGAAGTCGGCCGCGACGAACGCGCTGGCGCCCACCCCGTAGACGTCGACGCGTTCGGCGGCGACGACCGCGTCGACGACCTGTTCCAGCATCTTGATGTCGAGCTGGGAGGCGGTCTCCTCCACGGCTCGGGCGTCGGCGAAGGTGACCTTCTCGACGATCTGTTCCAGCGAGTCGTCCGGGCTGATGTCGCTGCCGATGACGCGGCCGCCGCTGGCCGTCTGCGCCCGTCCCGCCTCGGTGGCGAGGGTGAGCCGCAACTCCGGGTAGCCGTGGAACCCGATCGCGCGGCAGAACCGGATGACGGTCGTCTCGGACGTCCCGCAGTTCTGCGCGAGTTCGGTGATGGTGGAGTTGGCGACCCCTTCCGGGTCGTCGATGACGCGTTGCGCGACGCGCCGTTCGGCGGGGGGTAGCGAGGGCAGCAGCGAGCGCACGCGCACCACTGTGCTGAGCGGCGTCGGGTCCTTGCCCCGCGCCTCGTCCCCGGGTGCACCGGGCGCCGCCCCCGTGCCCCCCGGCTCGGGTCCGATGGGTTTCCTCATGGAGGAAAGTTTCTTACGCTCACAATGTCGCGTCAACGGTAGAAAAGGCTACGGTTCGCCATGTGTTGACCCATTTGGCCGGTCCGTATGTGGTCGGTATAGACGCGGGTGGCACGAAGACCCGCTGTGTCGTACTGACCCTCGGGGGAGCCTTGGCCGGTTCCGGCACCGGCCCAGGGGCCAACCCCAACTCCGGTGGAGACACCGCCGGGGCGCTGAGCACCGCCCTGAGCGAGGCGCTCGGAGACCTGGACCGCACCCACGTCCTCACCGGCGTCTTCGGGATCGCCGGCGCCGGCTCGGCCGGGCGGCCCGCGGCGGTGGCCGCCGCGCGGCGCGCCTGGCAGGCCATGGGCCTGCGCGGCTCCCCCGCGGTGGTGACCGACATCGCGGTGGCGTTCGCCGCCGGGACCAGCAGGTCCAAGGGGATCGTCGTGTTCTCCGGCACGGGCGCCGGGGCGGCGGTGATCAGCGACGGGACGATCGTGCAGCGCGCGGACGGCTACGGCTTCCTCGTCGGGGACGAGGGCTCGGCGGTGTGGCTCGGCAAGGAGGCCGTGCGGGCGGCGCTCGCCGCCTACGACGGCCGCGGCTCCCCCACGCTGCTCACCGACTCGGTGCCGCGCGCGCTGCTCGGCCCGTCGGTCGTCGCGGAGATCGACGCGGCACGGCGCCGGCAGCACCGGGCGCACCGGCCGCTGGCGATGGCGCACACCGCGCGCGGCACCGAGTCGGTGAGCAGCGTGGGGGAGCCGCGGCCGTCGTAGGC